>CAZYKY010000039.1:0-4569 GCA_964648405.1 uncultured Candidatus Saccharibacteria bacterium | reverse complement strand
CCCCTCCCTTCAAAGCGCAATATCTGGTTTGTGTCAACTCCGGCGGGAACGGAAAGTTTGACCGTTTCTTGGTCTTTGGTCCTCCCCTCTCCCTTGCAGACCGTGCAGAGTTTTTCCGGCTTCAGTCCCTCTCCTCCGCATTCGGGACAGACGGCGTTTCTTGTGAACGAGCCAAACACCGTGCGCCGTATCTGCTGAACCTCTCCCGTCCCTCTGCATGAGAAGCATTCTTTTACTCTTGTTCCGGGATCCGCCCCCACCCCGTTGCATCGGGAGCATGAGACGAATTTGCGCAACACAAGCTCTTGGTCGGTTTTTGCGAGCGTCGCTTCCAGAGGGAGTTCAAGGACAACTTCAATATCACTCCCCTTTCTCGGATTTTTGGCGCGTTCCTGTTCGCCAAAAAAATCCCCAAACAAATCTCCGATGTCCTGAAAGTCAAACCCAAAAGACCCCCCCTCCCCTTCCTCGTCCCCTTGGGCGCCCGGCTGACCCCCCCATCCCCAGCGAAACCCGGAAAACCCTCCCCCGGGCTGGCCTCCCGAGGATCCCTCAAAAACGCGTCCGAATTTGTCGTATTGGGAGCGCTTTTCCTGGTCGGAAAGTATCTGATATGCCTCGTTGATCTCCTTAAACTTCGCCTCGTCTCCCCCCTTGTCGGGGTGGTGCTTATGGGCGAGTTTTCGGTAGGCCTTTTTGACATCTTCTTGCGAAGAATTCTTTGTGATTCCAAGTATCTTGTAGTAGTCCTTCATAGGCCAAAGCCCGGGTTATGCTGATTGGGATGGTTGGTCGTCCGGTTTTTGCTGATCTTGGTTTTGAGAGGCGTGTTTGTACAAATCGGTTCCAACGCGCTGGAGGGTGGCAGACAGCGCCTCCGTCTCGCGCCGCACCTCGTCCATGGTACCCTGATCTCTCACCTTTTTCAACGCTTCCACGCGTTCCGCGATTTCTTTCTTCGCGTCTTCTCCAATTTTGTCTCCGGCGTCTTTGACCGTTTTTTCCGCGGTATACAAAAGAGCGTCTGCCGCGTTTCTCGCCTCTATCGTCTCGCGGTTCTTCTGGTCCTCCTGGGCGTGCGCGTCCACCTCCCGCTTCATCCGTTCTATCTCTTCTTTTGAGATGCCCGTGGATCCCTCAATGCGGATTGACTGGGTCTTTCCGCTTGCCGTGTCTTTGGCGGTAACGCTCAAAATGCCGTTGGCGTCAATGTCAAAGGCAACTTCAACCTGAGGAATGCCGCGGGGGGCGGCGGGGATGCCGTCCAAGATGAATCTGCCGAGGGATTTGTTGTCTTTTGCCATCGGGCGTTCCCCCTGCGTCACGTGAATTTCAACGGAGGTCTGGTTGTCCGCCGCGGTAGAAAACGTCTGGCTCTTTTGCGTAGGGATTGTGGTATTTTTCGCAATCAGAACGGTGCTTACTCCCCCAAGCGTCTCAATGCCGAGCGAGAGGGGGGTAACGTCGAGCAAAAGCACATCTCTCACATCCCCCTGCAGAATGCCCCCCTGAATGGCCGCGCCCACGGCGACAACCTCGTCGGGGTTGATGGATTTGTTGGGCTCCTTTCCAAACAATGCCCGCACCGCTTCTTGAATGGCGGGCATTCTCGTCTGCCCTCCCACGAGCACAATTTCGGCGATGTCGGTGGGCGAGAGTTTTGCCTCATTGAGCGTCTGGGAAACCAGGCGGATGGAGTCGTCGATGTATTCTTGCACAAGTCCCTCAAGCTGAGCCCTTGTCAGTTTATACAAGAGGTGTTTCGGTCCCGATGCGTCAGAAGTGATAAAGGGCAGATTTATTTCGGTTGCACTTGCCGTGGAGAGTTCTATCTTCGCGCGCTCCGCCGCCTCTTTGAGGCGCTGGAGGGCGAGGGGGTCTTTGGCAAGATCGATGCCCTCGTCTTTTGTATATTGGGCGATGATCCACTCAATAATCTTGTGGTCAAAATCCTCCCCCCCAAGGTGCGTATTCCCGCCGGTCGCCTTTACCTCTATGGTGTCTTCGGTGACCTCAAGGATGGAGATGTCAAATGTCCCTCCCCCAAAGTCGTACACGACGATGCGCTCGTCTTTTTTCTTGTTCAGCCCGTATGCGAGGGCGGCGGCGGTGGGTTCGTTGATGACGCGCTTTACCTCAAGCCCCGCTATCTCTCCGGCAACTTTTGTCGCCTTTCTCTGACTGTCGTCAAAATACGCGGGAACCGTGATGATTGCTTCGGAAATTTTTTCTCCGAGTTTTTCCTCGGCGTCCTGCTTGAGTTTCCGCAGAATCATCGCTGAAATCTCGGAGGGCTTGTACCATTTTTCCATGAAGATCTCCACTCCCCCGTCGGCGGCCTCGCGAATCTCGTAGGGAAAGATCTTTTTGTCTTTCTGCACCTCGGGGTCCGCATATCTGCGCCCGATGAGGCGCTTTACAACATACACGGTTTGCTTTGGATTGGTAATCTGCTGGCGCCTTGCCTGCACGCCCACAAGCGTCTCTCCGTTCTTGGCCAGCGCAACCACCGAGGGGGTGGTTCTTGCTCCCTCCCTGTTTTCAATGATGGCCGCTTCTCCTCCCTGCATTGTCGCCATTGCGGAAAAGGTCGTCCCCAAGTCGATTCCCAGTATTTTTCCCATAGATGTTTTGACGCTTGTTATTTGTTATTCGTTGTACTCTGCTTGCTTTGCCACCACAACCTTGGCGGGCCGCAACAGTTTTCCCTGCATGCGGTACCCCTTTTCTACGACATCAAGCACGCTTCCGGGGTCGGATCCCTCTCTGAATTGTTCGTGCACCGCTTCGTGGATCTCCGGGTCAAATGGCGTTCCAACCGCCTCAATTTCTTCAATTCCATGCGAGGCCGCAACGTCCTTGATTTGTTTTGCCACGAGAAGAAACCCCGTGCGGAGATGTTCGGGGACGTTTGATTCGGCAGGTTGCCTTTCCGCTTTTTCAATAACGTCAAGGACGGACAAAAAGTCGTTTGCAATGCTCATCTTTGCGATCTCCCCGATGCGCGCGAGGCGGCTCGCCTCTTCTTTTTTGTAATTCGCAAAGTCGGCTTTTATCCGTTGCCATCCCGCCAGATACTCATCCCGTTCGCGCGCGGCGCCTTCGTATGCCTCCTGCAGAGAGGGCGTTTGTTCTTGTGGTTCCATAGGGGTGCGTTAGGAAAGCTCGCGCAGGAGCTCTTGCATAAGGGTTATGGTTTTCTGGTACTTCATGCGCGTGGGACCCACCATGGCGATGGTTCCCGACATGCCGTTTCCAAATGCGCAGGACGCCGCGACAACACTGAACTCTTTCAGACGCGTCCACGGATTTTCTTTTCCAATGTATACAAGAATCGTCCGGTCGGGTTGCAACGTCTCCATCCCCCGCTCTATATCTTCGAGAAAGTTCGTGAAACCAATCAGATATCCCCGCTCTTCAAACTCGGGCTCCTGCACAACCTCCTCCCATCCCTCCTTGATCACGAGGTTGCGGGCGGGCAGGGAGGCAACCACGAGGTTTGAAGAGAGAACCGCGAGTTCTTTGAGGAGTTCCGCAATGTCTTGAATTTCAAGAAGGACGGAGCGTCTGTTCAGGAGGGTATGGATGTTTGGGCGTTTTTCTTGCCTGCCGCGCGCGAGGGTATGCGTTTTATCCACCAAAAACCGGTATCCCCGCTCCGTGGGAATCCTTCCCGCGGATGTATGGGGCTGATAGAGAAACCCCATATCCGACAGGATTTTCATCTCGTTGCGCAGAGTGGCGGGAGAAATATCAAATCGATAGCGTTCATCCAGCGCCTGAGAGCTGACGGGCTCGGCCGTGTGGATATACTCCATGACGGCGCGCATAAGAATGGCGCCTTGCCGTTCGGTTAATTCCATAGGGTGTAGTATACTCGCGAATGATTAGCAGTCAAGTGGAACGAGTGCCAATGTATCCGGTTTTGACGTGTACCCTTTGCCGTTGGGAAATCGTTTGGTATACTGTACGCATATTCTACCCCATAAGCCATGCGCAACGAAATTACAGAGGGGGGCGTGAGCTGGATTGACATCCACTCCCCCGCCCAAGAAGATGTCGAGTATCTCACGGAGCGTTTTCAGTTCCACCCCGTCGCTACGCAAGAGCTCCTCTCCCCCTCGTGGAGGACCAAGGCGGAACGCTTTGACGGCCACCTCTTTCTCGTATTTTATTTTCCCGTGCACAATAAAGAGCGCAGGGAGACCCGTGCGCGGGAGATCGACTTTATTGTTTCAAAAAACGCCATCGTTACCGCTCATTATAACTCTATTGTTCCCCTGAAGGGCATGTTTGACCGGTGCAACATATACGAAGCGGAACGGCAGAAATTTTTTGAGCAAGGCACGGGAATGATGCTCTTTGAAATACTTGAAGAACTTGGCAAGAGCTGTCTGATCAAACTGAACCGCATTGGCAAAAGAATGGAGGCGATAGAGTCGGAGATCTTTCAAGGGAAAGAACGCACAATGCTCCAGGAGCTTTTGCTGGTGAAGACCGATATTATTGATTTTTATCGCATCGTGGTGTCCCAGCAGAAGACATTTGAGTCCTTGCGCCGCATCGCTC
>CAZYKY010000038.1:3758-4914 GCA_964648405.1 uncultured Candidatus Saccharibacteria bacterium | reverse complement strand
GGAATCGTCGGATGCGGAGAAGCCGTGCGCTCTCTGTTTGATCCGAAAATGGGCGTGGCGCGCATACGGGTGCGTCAGGTGCGGGACAAGATAATCCGCGGAGTGTTGAAACGGATAGGCGGGGCCTCCCTGACGGGGCCGTTGGACAGGCGCGTCTCCGGCAATGCGCACTTTTTGTTTGAGGGGGTCGACGGGCGCGACCTTATGCTGGCGCTCGACCGGGAGGGGTTTGCGGTTTCAACAGGGTCTGCTTGTTCGGAAAATACGAGAGAGGCCTCGCATGTGTTGATTGCAATGGGCGTTTCCCCGCAAGACGCCCTGGGCGCCCTGCGCGTGACGGTTGGGAAACAGACCAAGGCCGAGGACGCGGACAAATTCATCGGCGCGCTTGCGGCCGTGCTCAAGCGCGTGAGAACAAAGCAATGACGCGCTACACGCTTCCGCAGGGTCCGGGTATTTTGTTTGGGCGGTTCAAATTCTCTCTGCCGCGCTTCCGTTTCAAAAAACGGCGGAAAAGGTTTTTGATCGGACTTGGCGCATCTCTTTTCCTGCTCTTGGCGGTTGGGGGAGCGGTTTGGATGGGTGGAACATGGTATGCGAACGCGCAGGCGCTGTTGGCGGAAATTCGCTCGCGTGCCCTTGAGGCGGGCGCAAGCGCGACGGAGGTGCGAACGGAGCGCGTGATTGAGCGAGAGTATATCCCCCAAACCACGCAGGAAGAAAAAGTAATCGACGCGGTCAAGAGCGTCTCTCCCGCGGTGGTGAGCGTGGTTGGCAAAAAAGAGATCACGGCAACCTTCTTTGGCATCTCCAACGAAGGGCTGGTGGAGCAGAAGCAAAGTTTGGAAACAAAAGAGGTGTCGCGAGGGTCCGGCTTCTTTGTTTCTGCAGACGGCATGGTTGTTACCAACAAGCACGTGGTGCAAGACAAAAACGCCTCCTACAGCGTCGTGACGAGCGCGGGAAAAACATACGAGGCGCGGGTTCTTGCTCGGGATCCCGTGCAGGATGTAGCCATTCTGAAGGTTTCCGAAGAACAGAAGTTTTCATTCGCGCGGCTCGCGGACTCCTCTGCCCTGCAGATCGGCCAGTCGGTCGTTGCCATTGGAAACGCGCTGGGGGAGTTTCGCAACACGGTCTCCGTGGGAGTCATCTC
>CAZYKY010000038.1:0-3658 GCA_964648405.1 uncultured Candidatus Saccharibacteria bacterium | reverse complement strand
TGATGATTACTCCCGAGGTTGCGGAGCGCTATAACCTTCCTGTGCTCGAGGGGGCGTTGGTGACGGCCAACGCGGCCGATCTCGCGATTACCCCCGATTCGCCAGCGGCAAAGGTGGGCATTCGGCAGGGGGATATTATTGTGAAAATAGACGGGGAGAAGATAGACAAAGAGAACGCGCTCGGGAAAATCATCCAACGCCATAGCCCGGGAGACATCGTGCTTTTGACCATTCTGCGGGAGGGCAAAGAGTTCTCCATTTCCCTCACCCTTTCCACGCGCACGGAGTGAGCGCCTTTTGACGGAACACCTCTTTTTGGGGTATAGTTGCCGTATGATGCAACCCGGAGGAAACTTTACCCATAAGGCGCAGGAGGCGCTTTTTCAGGCGCAAAACATGGCCCAGGAGCGCAATCAGCAACAGGTGGACGCCCTGCACGTCCTCCTCTCTTTGCTTACGCAGGACGACAGCATTGTGCTGACGCTTTTGCAGAGGGTGGGGGCGGATGTTGAGGGGTTGAAGCGCAGGGTGAATCTTACGCTTGACCGGCTTCCCGTCGTTGCGACAGCGAGCCAGTTCGGCCAGTTTTATCTTACGCAAGACCTTGCCAAGGCGCTGGAGCGTGCCAAGCAGGAGGCCTCAAAAATGGGGGACGAGTTCATCTCCGTTGAGCACATGTTTTTGGCCCTGCTTGACACGACTTCCAAGGCAAAAGAACTTTTGGAGCGCACAACTCTTATGCAGGGGGGCGGGGGAGAACAGCAATCTTCAACCGTTGAGTTTGGAAAACTGGATTACAACACCGCGCTGAAAATTCTGGCGCAGCTGCGCGGGGGCATGCGCATTACCGACCCCGCTCCCGAGTCAAAGTATCAGGTGCTGGAAAAATACGCCCGCAATCTGACCCGCCTTGCCACGCAGGGCAAGCTTGATCCCGTAATAGGGAGAGAAAACGAGATCCGCCGCCTCATGCAGGTGCTCTCTCGAAGAACCAAAAACAACCCCGTGCTCATCGGGGAGGCGGGGGTGGGGAAAACCGCAGTGGTGGAGGGGCTCGCCCAAAAAATCGTGCGGGGAGAGGTGCCCGAAAGCTTGAAAGATAAAGAGATTATTGCGCTGGATCTCGGGGCGGTGGTGGCGGGAACGAAATACCGCGGGGAGTTTGAAGACCGCGTCAAGGCACTTTTGAAAGAACTTGACCGGTCGGGAGGAAAGTATGTGCTTTTTATTGACGAACTGCATACGCTCGTGGGAGCGGGAGCCGCGGAGGGGGCGATTGACGCCTCCAACCTTTTGAAGCCCGCCCTCGCCCGGGGGGAGTTGAGGGCGATCGGGGCGACGACGCTCAAAGAGTACCAAAAGTATATTGAGCGGGACCCCGCGCTGGAGCGCAGGTTTCAGCCGATTCTCGTCGCCGAGCCCTCCATTGAAGATACCGTAACGATTCTTCGCGGAATCAAGGAGCGGTACGAGCTTCACCACGGGGTGAAAATCAAGGACTCGGCGCTTGTGGCGGCGGCAAACCTTGCGGCGCGGTATATTTCCGACCGCTTCCTGCCCGACAAAGCCGTTGACCTGATGGACGAGGCGATGAGCTCCCTGCGGCTCGACATGGAGTCGGAACCCGTGGAACTCGAGTCCCTGCACCGCGAAATCCAGCGCCTTTCCATTGAAAAAGCGGCGGTGGAAAACGAGAAGGGGGAGGAGAAAAAAATCAAGGCGCTCGAGCGGGGGGTTGCCGATTTGCAGGAGCGCGCCCAAGACCTGGAGGCGAAATGGAAGTCGGAAAAAGAACTGATTTATTCCATCAAGGGGGTAAAAAAGGAACTCGAGGGCCTGCGTTTTGAGATAGAGCGGGAACAGGCGGGGGGCAATCTGCAAAAGGTTGCGGAGTTGAAGTACGGCAAACAGCCCGAACTCATGAAAAAACTCGCGGCAGACGAGCGGAAACTTGCCCGTTTCCAAAAGAAAAACGCCGTCTTGAAAGGGGAGGTCGTGGAGGAGGATGTTGCCAAAGTTGTTTCTCGCTGGACGGGCATTCCCGCCCTGCGGCTCATGGAGGCGGAGGCAAAGAAGCTGGAAAAGATGGAGGATGTTTTGCGCCAGCGCGTCATTGGCCAAGACGAGGCCCTGATTGCCATCTCCAACGCCATTCGGCGCAACCGGGCGGGGCTGTCTGAAGAACACAGGCCCCTCGGCTCCTTTTTGTTCCTCGGGCCTACGGGCGTGGGAAAAACCGAGACCGCAAAGACGCTCGCCGGGTTTTTGTTCAACGACGAAAACGCGATGATCCGCCTGGATATGTCAGAGTATATGGAGCGGCACACGGCGTCCAAAATGATCGGCTCTCCTCCGGGCTATGTGGGGTACGAAGAGGGCGGCCAGCTCACGGAAAAGATCCGCCGGAGGCCCTACAGCGTTGTTCTGCTTGATGAGATTGAGAAGGCCCATCCCGAGGTGTTCAATATGCTTTTGCAGATATTGGAAGACGGCCGCCTGACGGACGCCAAAGGGAGGGTTGCCTCTTTTAAGAACTCCATCATCATCATGACCTCCAATCTGGGCTCCCAGCACATTGCCGAGATGAACCCGCTCGGATTCGTGGGCGGGAGGACGCCCGAAGAAAAAAAGGCGTCGGTGAAAGACCGCGTGATGAACTCGCTGCGGGAGGAGTTCCGTCCCGAGTTTTTGAACCGCATTGACGAGGTGATCATATTTAACTATCTGGACAAAAAGCAGATTGAGCAGATCGTGGAGTTGGAGCTTGCAAAAGTGGCGGGGCGCCTGCAGGCGCAGGATATCGCGCTGCAGGTGACCGATCGCGCCAAGGCCCTGCTTGCGGAGCGCGGGTTTGATCCCAACCTTGGGGCACGCCCTCTGCGGCGGGTGGTTCAGCGCCTCATCCTTGACCCTCTTTCTCTCAAAATCGTGGCGGGGGAGATCCACCCGCAGGCGAAGGTTACCGTTGAGCAAAAAGGCAGCGAGATCGTCTTTGAGGTCTCCGGCGGCCTCCCCAAACCCAAGCCAAAACCCAAGCCGAAACCCTCCCGCTAACCTAGCGTAGGGGGGACAGTCCCCCCTACGCGCCGTTGGGCTAAACCAGGTTTACCCCAAGCTGGGGTAAACCTGGTTTGCTCCACTCCCAATTTTACACCTTAATCGGATTAAACTTAATCCGATTAAGTTTTTCGTATGGATGAAGTTGACAGGAGGTTGGAGATATGCTTACGATGAATTAGCTACTCGGTTCCAATCAGAAAGGAGAATGAGCATGTCTTCATGGCTGAGCACCCTTAAGGCGCAGCTCGAGAGCGTGGATCTCAATTCCTTTTCCTCGTCCAAACCTGTGACCGAGGTTATGGCAAAGGACAATGTGGTCGGCGAAGCTAGTGACGACCTAAAGCGACTATATGCTCTTGCCATGCAATGGAATAGGGCCGCAATGGAAAGTGTTATTGATGCTCGCTTCGCCAACGAAAAAGAGCATCAAGAGCGCCACATCAATGAGGCCAGGAAATTCGAAGAAAGGCATGCGGCACTGATGAATATTTTCTGGGTTTCCATCAAAGATGCCTTTGATCTTTGGGAGAAGCCCTCGGTGGGCATCCGAAAGGGGTGGGTGGTCGTCTGGAGCGAACCAGAGGGGCCTGAGGGCTCT
>CAZYKY010000037.1:0-5129 GCA_964648405.1 uncultured Candidatus Saccharibacteria bacterium | reverse complement strand
CTCCCGTTGTTTCCATTGCGCCGCGCGGGGGGTCGGGCGTCGCCTCCGCGAGCACTTTTTCCCTCGATCCTCTTTGGGGCCTTCCGGAATTTCTCGCGCGGGATATTCTCAAGAGGGCCGGAATGCGCGCCTCGTCCCAGCTCGTCAAGACAATACTCGCGCTCTGGAAGATGTTTTCTGACGAGCAGGTTCTGCTTGCGGAAATCAACCCTGTGTTTCAGCTGGAAGACGGCAGGTGCCTGGCGGGAGATGCAAAGGTCATTCTTGACGACGCGCTTGCGCGACCCGGCTATCGGCCTTTTGTTGATTTGCAGGGCGACATTGCGGTGCTTGCCTCGGGGGGCGGGGCATCGCTTGTGAATATAGACGCGCTCATGCATTTTGGAGGAAGGCCGGCAAATTATGTGGAGTATTCGGGCAACCCGCCCGCCTCCGTCGTTGACGAACTCACCATGAGGGTGCTTTCAAAACCGGGACTCAAGGGATGCTGGGTGGTTGGAGGCACCGCAAACTTTACGGATATCTACGAAACAATGCTCGGGTTCGTTCAGGGTCTGCGGAAGGTGCGGCCAAAGCCCTCTTTCCCGATTGTTATCCGTCGGGACGGGCCCCGCCAGCAGGAGGCGTTCTTGATGTTGAAAGAGGTCGGAGAAAAAGAGGGGTACGATTTTCATGTATTCGGGCCGGAAACCTCAATGTCAGAGTCCGCCCGCATTGTCGTGGAGTTATCATATGAGCATTCTTGTTGATCAAAATACACGCGTGGTGATTCAGGGGATCACGGGCAAAGAGGGCGCGCGCGCCGCTTCTTCTATGCGTGCATACGGCACGGCCGTGCTTGCCGGCGTGACCCCCGGCAAGGGGGGAGCGGTAACGCAGGAGGGCGTTCCCGTGTTTGACACCATGCGCGAAGCGCTCGCGGCGTTTCCTACCATCAACACCTCTCTTGTTGCGGTTCCCCCCGCGTTTGCGAAAGACGCCGTTCTTGAAGCGATCTTTTTTGGCATTCCACTGATAGACATCTTGACCGAGAATATTCCGGTTGCGCAGGTTGCGACAATGCTTGCGTTTGCGCGCTCGCACAACGTGCGCGTGGTGGGGCCGAGCTCCGTTGGTATTCTCACGCCCGGGCGGGGGAAGATCGGGAGCATCGGGAGTTCGGAATTGGTGCACACGATCTTCATGCCCGGCCCCGTGGGCGTGATCTCAAAGAGCGGGGGTATGACCGCCGAGCTTTCCCGCATTCTGACGGAGGCGGGCATTGGGCAGAGCACGGTGGTCGGCATTGGAGGGGATGTGCTCGTGGGGTCTGACTTTCTTGACATTGCGCTTGAATTTGAGAAAGACAATCAGACAACATCTCTCGTGATTTTTGGAGAGGTCGGGGGAACGTACGAGGAGACGCTCGCGCACGCCATACAACAGGGACGCGTTACAAAACCCGTCATTGCCCTTATCGCGGGAAGTTTTGCAGAAGGGCTTTCTCACGAAACGGCGCTTGGACACGCGGGAGCGATTGTGAATAAAGGAAAAGGATCTGCGCGCTCAAAAACAGACGCACTCCTCAAGGCGGGAGCGCTCATTGCTCATACGCCGGAAGAAATACCGGAGCTTGTGAAAAGGGCCATGGAACATGGAACACATAACAAACAGAAAAATGGAATTTAGAACAAGTATTAGCGAAACAATTGACGGAAAGCATCTGATCCGCGGAAAGGACGTGGTGGAGCTCATTAGCAAGCACTCGTTTGCCGAGGCGGTGTTTTTGTTGCTTCGGGGAGATATTCCCGCGCCACGCGAGGCGGCACTGTTGGAGGCGATGCTTGTTGCGGCGATGGAAAACGGGCTGGAGGCCCCTTCGATATTTGTGCCGAGGATTGTAAAAGCATCCGGCAACGCGTTTCACGTCGCGCTCGCCTCGGGCATGCTCGCCATTGGTGAACATCACGGGGGGGCGGGAGAGAGGGCGGCCGAAATGTTTGCTTCCGGCAGAACGGCAGAGGAGGTTGTGGAAGAGTGGATGAAGAAGGGCATGCCCGTTCCGGGATTCGGGCACAAGATATATAAAAACGAGGATCCTAGGGCGACGGCCCTGTACGCAAAAGCGAAAGAATTGGGATTTGCGTGCGAGAAATTCAAAATTGCCTACGAGGTTGAGGCGGAGATCGAGCGGCGCAAAGGAAAAAAAATTCCCCTCAACATTGACGGAGCGCAAGCGGCTTGCCTTCTGGAGGCCGGGCTCGACTGGCGCCTCGGGAAGGCGGTGTTTTTGATGGCGCGCATTGTGGGAATGTCCGCCCACATATTGGAAGAGACTCAACAGAATACTACATTCTACCGGTTGGACCAAAAAGAAATTCGGCACGAGGCATGAGACAGAAATCGGTCGTAGTCATTGGCGGGGGGACGGGAACGTACACGGTCCTTTCCGGGCTTAAAACGCACCCCATTGCCCTCTCTGCCGTTGTCGCCATGGCGGACGATGGGGGATCCACCAAGGTGCTCCGGGAGGATTTTGGCGTGCTTCCTCCGGGGTCCGTGCGTCCCGCGCTCGTTGCGCTTTCGCACGCGGAAAAAACGCTCGCCGACCTGTTTAATTTTCGTTTTGATAACGGCGGGCTCAACGGGCACAATATGGGCAACCTGCTCATTACCGCCCTGGCAAAACAACTCGGAAGTTTTGAAAAGGCCATTGAAGAGGCCTCGAAAATCCTGCGCATTCAGGGGCGCGTCATTCCTTCGACGCTCCGGGATGTGCGGTTGTGCGCGCAGTTGAGCGGAGGGGTGGTTATTGAGGGAGAGAGAAACATTGACGCGCCCGCGCACAAGGGCAACTGGCGCATTGAGAGGGTCTGGCTGGAGCCCCCATGCGGGGCGAATAAAAAAGCGATAGAGGCGGTTGTGCAAGCCGACCTGGTTGTTATAGGACCGGGGGATGTGTTTACCAGCATTGTTCCGAACTTTTTGGCAAAGGGCATGGCAAACGCTCTGAAAAAAAGCAGAGCAAAAAAGGCGTATGTGTGCAATATTATGACGAAATATGGGGAGACGCAGGGGTTCGGCGTTCTTGACTTTGTGCGGGAGATTGAGGCATACACGCACGAGGGCGTGCTTGACTATGTAATTGTAAATACAAAGCGTCCCTCCGCTGGAAGGGTGAAGACGTATGAGAAAGAAAAAGCCGAGTTCGTCGAGTATCGCCCGCAAGAGCTCCGGGGCAAAACATTTCGCGTCGTGGCAAAACCGCTTTTGCGTAGCCGCGGATATATCCGGCACGATTCGGACGCTCTTGCGCGAACGATAATTTCATTACTCTAATTCTATGCAGGCAGTCATCATTGCCGCGGGAGAGTCCTCGAGATTCTGGCCGCTCAACCATCATCACAAGTCCCAAAACCGCCTCTTTGGAAAGCCGCTGGTGTATTGGACGATCAAGGGATTCTTGGCGCGGGGGGTGCGGGAGTTCGTAGTGGTGTGCAGGCCGGGGTCCGGCATGCGAGAACTTTTGGAGCAGGAAAACGATCTTGGAGTGCGCATTATGTGCGTGGAGCAGACGGAGGGCCTTGGCACGGGAAACGCGCTTTCGTATGCAAAACCCTTCATCAAAGAACCGTTTTTTGTCTCATGGCCGAATAAGATCAACTCATACGACATTGTGGGGCTCGTGGAAGAACAGAAGAAACAGGGAGCCCGCGTTGTGCTTGTGGGAGGAAGGACGAAGACGCCCTGGGATTATGGAGTTGTGCGCTTTGAGGGCGGAGATGCAAAAGAGATTGTGGAAAATCCGGCCCCCGGGACAGAGCCCTCCGATATCAAGGCGGTGGGATTCTATGCGCTGGAGCCGGATTTTTTTGAGCATTACGATCGTCTGTCTTCGCACCACGAGGCCGACCTGATTGACGCGATCAATTCGTGCCTCAAAGAACACAAGGGGCTTCTCGCTTTGCTGGAGCAGGACGTGCCTGCGTTGAAGTATCCGTGGGAGATGTTTTTGATGGCGGAAATATTGTTCCGGTCTGCCAGTTTTGTTCCGGGGATTGCACCCTCTGCGCGCATTGGAAATTATACGGTGGTTGACGAGCAATCCGTGCATATCGGGGAGAATACCGTGATACGTGACGGGACGATCATTGAGGGGCCCGCATACATCGGAAACAATTGCGAAGTGGGATATCACAACGTAATCCGTCAGGGTGTGGTCATGGAGGACGGAGTGAAGACGGGGGCGGGGTTTGAGATAAAACATTCAATCGTGGGGCGCGAGACGCATTTCCATTCGGGATACGTTGGCGACTCCATCATTGGAGAACATTGCAGGTTTGGGGCGGGATTCATAACGGCAAACAGGAGGATTGACCGTGAGAACATTCATGCAATGGTAAAAGGGAAGGAGTATGATACCGGCCTGACGCGCTTTGGCATTGTCGCGGGGGACAATGTTCGCACGGGCATTCGTGTTGGCACGATGCCCGGGGTGTTTCTTGGCGTGGGGTCTCTCGTAGGGCCCGGAATGCAGGTATTCCATAATATTGCCGACGGAGAAAAGCTTTTTGCCCGCTCATAGCCCCGCCGGTTCTCTTCGTGATTATTATGGAGATTTTGCAGCTCACGCATTCTCATCAAAAAGACGTTGCCAAACGCATCGTTGATGCCCTCGGAGAGGGGCAGGTTGTTGCCTGCCCCACCGACACGGTGTACGGACTTCTCGCGGATGCGGGCAATTCGGCCGCCGTAAGAAAGATGTTTTCCATAAAGCGAAGACGGCGCGCAAAACCCTTTGGAGTGTTCGTTGCCAGCATTGCAAAGGCAAAAACAATTGCGCGCATATCAACACGACAGGAAAAATTTCTGCGCTCCGCATGGCCGGGGGGCGTGACGGCGATACTGCGCGCGCGTCCAGATGCAAGATTTGCGCCGGGCGTCGGAATAAAAAACACTCTTGGCATCCGGATACCGCGACATTCCTTACTTTTAGAAATACTGCGACTGTTCAAAGATCCCATCGCCCAGACATCAGCAAACATTTCGGGAGAAGTGGCGATTTTGGACTCTCAAGATGTTGTGCGCGTGTTCGGACAAAAGAAACACAAACCGGATCTTCTCATAGATGGCGGGGCGTTGCCGCCCTC
>CAZYKY010000036.1:0-5207 GCA_964648405.1 uncultured Candidatus Saccharibacteria bacterium | reverse complement strand
GGGTCCATATCTTTCCAAGCGAAAGGAAGTGGACTTACTGTGTTCCACTTGGTGTGCTTTATTGAAAGAAAAGCGGGAGATACGCTCTCTGACAGCGCCTCCCTTGCTGTTACAACAGCCGCCTCTTCGGACCAAACGGTTCCCGTCGTAGATACAAAAATCCGCGTCCTCTATGACAGATTCGCGAAGGCCCCGAGCGAGGGACTTCTCTGCAACGAGTACACGGATAGCCCGCTAGAAACTCCTTGCCGCATTAGTGCTGGTCAGCAGTTTGCATTCACATGGGAGTCAACTCCTGCAAATACTATATGCACGGGTGGCGGGACAATTCCTTTCCAGGGGGTTTCGTCTGGAAATGAGGGACCTGTGCAATTTTTAGGGACATCTAACGAAACGCGGCGCTATACCGTGACGTGCATGAATCAGAGCAACGGAATGACAGATTCCGACAGCGTATATCTCCGAGAGGACTCTACAAGTCCGCGCGTCCCATTTTTTGAAAAACCGGAATGGGTTTTTCAAGAAGGGGACATAAAGACAGAACGGGTTGGAACAACGGTGGGCCTCCGCGTCCGGACGCGTTTTGACCCGGGTACCCGGATTGAGTTCGCAATCAGCGAGTCGGACTGGAGTATATTTGACCCGGACGAAAGAATCATCCCACGAAAAAATGTCCCGGCTCTCACCGGAACGGTGGACTCGCAGGGCGTTGCCGAGGCGGTTTGGACGATTACGGAGGACGATTTGCGGGCCGCCGGAGACAAGAACGATTTCTCGTTTTATTTCACCGCGTCCTACCAAGACATCGGATCAGCTCTCGCCTCTGATTATCTTCCCGTTCCGTAAGAGTGTGGTCTAGATTCCCCGGGGATGGATCACCACTCTGCGACCCTCCCCCTCTCCGGCGCTTTCTGAAACCACATCTTCCCGCTGGGCGAGTTCCATGTGCACAATCCTCCTCTCGGCGGGAGTCATGGGGGGGAGTTCTTTCGGTTGCTTGAACAGGGAGACATCGTTTGCCGCCTCTCTTGCCATCTCGCGCAGAGAGGCCTCCTTGCTCTCTTTATACTCGTTGATATCAAAAGAAACCTGGGTCATCCCCCCCGTTTTTTTTCGCACGATGCGCTTTATCAGATACTCAAGTTCCGCGAGCGTCTGTCCGCGCTCCCCGATGAGCGCATGGGGATCTGACGCTGTCGCTTTGATGATAACGCTCCCGTCTACTGCCTCGGACACGTTCACATGCCCGTCAATTTCAAGTTTTTCGCACAACAGGCGGATGTCCCGTTCAATGGAGGCAAAGAGCGCGTGGTCTATCATATATGTGTTGGATACGCTTTTTTTATCATGGAGGCAATATGCCACTGCTGGGCAATCGCGAGCACGCTGGACACCACCCAATACAGTCCTACCACAGAGGGAAGCCCCGACACAACAGAGATGGTAAGTATGGGAAGAAAAAACATCATCTGCTTTTGTATCATAGAGGCCGTATCCGATGGATTCTGCGGTTTTGGCGTTTGAGAAGAAAGTTGCTTGGTTTGGGCAAACTGCATGACCCCTGCAAGAAGCGCGATCACAAATGACCGCTCGCGCAAGTCCACGACTCCCAAGAACATAGTATTGATGATTTCGGGCTTGGAAACAAACGAGTAGAGTCCGTGGAGGTTGGAAACATCAATCCCCCGAAGAAATATCTGGTACAGCGTAATCATGATCGGAATCTGCGCGAGTACCGGGAGAATGTTGAGGAAAGGATTGACACGCTCCTGTTTATACAGAGAAAACAGCGCTCGCGCTTGCTCGTCTTTGTTGTGCTTGAGACGCTCTTGGATCTCTCGTATCTTGGGCTGGATGAGAGCCATTTTTTTCTGGGTGATCGCGGTGCTCACCCCCAGAGGGTAGAGGGCCAGACGCAGAAGAGCCGTAAGCACAATCACCGCAACGCCAAAATCGTGCCCGGGTATGTATGAATATAAGAGCACGAGGGCGTTCAAAAGCGGCTGATACAGCGCTACAAAAAGAAATGTCTTCATACAAGCAACGAAAGAAGTTTTTTTACTGTTCCGCGAATAGCCGCACACGTGGCGCCTTTGAGTCCGGGGGTTGCAACAAAAACAACGTCCCAGCCCGCCAAGGGCGGCGGCGGAAGCTCAAGCCGCACCGCCTCGCTTACACAACGGCGAAGGCGGTTCCGTTCTACCGCCTTGAGAGAGACTTTTTTGGATACAATAATACCTATCCTGGTTTTTTTGAGAAGATTGGGGACGGCCCGCACAACAATGAAGTCGCGCACGATTTTTTTGCCGCGGAGCGTCCGATTCATATCCTTTGTCGCGCGGAGCCGTAAGGACTTTGCAACCATGTTAGACGCTCAAGCGCGCGCGCCCCTTCCGTCTGCGCGATTGTATGACGCTTCTCCCGTTCCGGGTGCGCGTGCGCACAAGAAACCCGTGGGTGCGTTTGCGCTTCCTCTTTTTTGGATTATACGTAATGCTCATGAAAACACTATAGGTGAAAAATCCTCCGCGGTCAATTTTCTTATGCGCCTTGAACTGTTATATTGTGCCCACTTTTTCCACATGTTATACACAAGAAGGAAGGACTCAATCTTATTTTGGGCATTCTTGCGCCCCTGCGTATAATAAGGAGGCATGACAAAAGAAGAACTCTGGCAAACCGCGCTTGCACAAATTCAGTTTCACATCTCCCCCGCACATTTTGCAACGTGGCTGAAAAACACCTGCATCCTCTCCCATAAAGACGGGGGACTTGTCGTGTCGACTCCGAACAACTTTTCAAAAGAATGGCTCGAACACAAATACAATAAAATCATTTTTAAGATACTACACGACCTCGATGGATCAATAAAAGAGATACTGTACGTTGTCGAGCGGGGAGGGACAAAACAAAAAGACCAGCCCGGGCCCCGCCCCCTTCCCTCCGTGTCCGCGGACACGGACCAGCAGCTCGATTTTCAAGAGTTTAAGATTGACAAGATCACAAATCTCAACCCGAAGTATACGTTTGAGACGTTTATTGTCGGCCCGTTTAACGAGCTCGCGCACGCCGCCTCTCTCGCCGTGGTAAAAAATCCGGGGTCCGTATATAACCCCCTGTTTGTCTATGGGGGGACGGGGCTTGGGAAGACCCATCTGCTTGAGGCGACAGGAAACCAAATTGCGCGCGAGTTCCCTCAGAAGAAAATCCGGTATGTTTCGTCAGAGCGGTTTACCGCCAACGTAGTCGCGGCAATCCGCAACCACACCGTAGGATCTCTGCGCGCCGCCTACCGCGACGTTGACATTCTCATTATTGACGACGTCCAATTTTTGGCGGGAAAAGAAAAAACGCAGGAAGAACTCTTCCATACCTTCAACTCCCTATATGAGCACGGAAAGCAGGTGATCTTTTCTTCCGACCGCCCCCCCAAAGCGATCCCCTCGCTTGAAGCGCGGTTGCGCTCGCGGTTTGAGGGGGGGATGATTGCGGACGTCAGCGCCCCCGATTTTGAGACGCGAATGGCCATTTTAAAATCAAAACTTCAGGCGCATAACATTGAGATTGCAAATGAAGTGTGCGAGTATGTCGCTTCGCACATTCAGCGCAACATCAGAGAGTTGGAGGGGGCGTTGAATCGTTTGGTCGCCGGCATAAAACTTACGAGCAAATCCCCGACGCTCCAAGAAGCAAAAATGCTTTTAAAAAGCGTTATTCAGGCCCCCAACAAATCGGTTGGCCATAAAAAAATCCTTTCCGTTGTCGCCGAGTTTTACGACCTGAAAGAAAAGGAAATTCTCGCGATATCGCGTAAAAAAGAGGTGGTGCGCCCGCGGCAAATTGCCATGTATCTTCTGCGGGAAGAGCTGAAATGTTCCTACCCTTTCATTGGAAGCAAGTTTGGGGGGAAAGACCACACGACTGCGATTTATGCGTGTGAAAAAATAGCGAAAGAATCCCAGATATCAGAATCTTTGTGTGATGAATTGTCTATGATAAGACAGAGAATATACAGCGAATAATATGGGGAAAACTTCACCTGATTTTTTTCGCCGTGTTTTCCAGATTTTTTTCCACCACCATTACCACCCCCTCTTTTGTGCTCATATACGAAGAAAATAATCGCTATTCACACCCATAAGTAATAATAAATTTCATTCTATGAAATCATTACTATTAAAGAACTCGTTCAAAGACGCACTCTCGGTTGTTGAAAAAATAACGGCAAAGTCCCCCACGCTTCCAATTTTGGGGAATCTTTTGTTGGAGACGAAAAAAAACTCCCTTGAACTCTCGGCAACCGACCTGGAGATGGGAATTCGCTACCAAATTCTTTCAAAAAACGACGAAGAAGGGAAAACGGTCGTCCCGGCAAGATTCCTTTCCCAACTCATTCCTCTTTTTTCAGACAACCACATTGTTCTTGAACAAAAAGAGTCGGCCCTTCATGTCAAAGGGAAGGGACACGCCACGAAGGTAAAAACGCTTAGCGCCGATGATTTCCCCATCATTCCGTCTGTCAAAGGAGACGAGAAAACGGTTGAGATAGAGGCCTCCCTTCTTGCTCAGGGCATAAGCCAGGTCGTCGGAATGGCGGGGCAAACACAGGTGCGCCCCGAGATATCGGGGGTCTTGTGCGTGGTCCGCGGCAGAGAAATTACGCTGGTTGCGACAGACAGCTTCCGTCTCGCGGAGAAGACCGTTCCGCTTGCGAAGAACCAGAACCAGGAATTTTCTTGCATTCTTCCCTCAAAGACGGCGAGAGAGGTCGCGGGAATCTTGGCAGATAAGCAGGGGAATGTCGTTGTCTCCTATTCTTCCTCGCAGATTACCTTTGAATATTTTTTGCAAGACGACCCCTCTCAAACGAGGATTGAAATCGTCTCCCGCCTTATTGAGGGAGAGTATCCTAAATATGAAGATGTTATCCCACAATCTTGCGCAACAACCGCGACGGTAAAGCGGAGCGAGTTTTTAAACAACGTGCGCGCCGCGAGCATCTTCACGGGGAAAACCAACGATGTTCGCGTGTGCATAGATCCGGAGCGCCGCCTTGTTGAGTTTGTGGCGAGAAATGCGGAGGTGGGAGAGAGCGCCTCGGAAATGCAGGCCGAAGGAGCGGGGACGAGGACGGAGATTGCTTTTAACTGGAGATTTTTGAGCGAGGGAATCTCGCACATGAAGAGCGAATACATTGAAATCGGGGT
>CAZYKY010000035.1:0-5208 GCA_964648405.1 uncultured Candidatus Saccharibacteria bacterium | reverse complement strand
CCATGAACGGCCAGCTCACCCAGAGCGACCCCGAAAAACCATAGAAGATGAGAAACCCGCTCAACAGCCCTCCAAACGCAACCTGCAATGCCAACGGAGAGAACAGGCGGGCATACATAAAAGGTTTCCGTTCTCCCCCAAACACTCCCTCGTCGTACGCGTGCATATACGCAATCACCCCCAAGGACGAAATCAAATAAAAGCCGAGAAGAGAAAGGGCAAGCGAGATATCAATAAATCGAAACGTGGCGACATCTCCAATGACTCCAGCGAGAAGGGATCCGGGAATCAGCCAACGCTCATACTTGGCATACCATGATTTTATCTTCGCAAATCCGGCGGTCGTGAATCTTTTCAGCATATCCCTCATGCTACCCAAAATAGGGTGAACTTGCCAGAACCGCGCCTCTTGGTATGATGCACGGTATAGAATGACCTTGCTTTTCTCAACGCCCCTCTATCTGTTTTTATTCTCCATCCTGTACTTTCAGGTGTTTTTGCTGATTACGTTTTTTGAAAATAAAGCACGCCTTGAAGCACATCTTGCAACGCCTCTTCCCTCCGGCAACGATGAAGATCTCCCCCCGGTAACAATCATCGTTCCCTGCTATAACGAGCAGGAGACATTGAGGGGCACGATTGACTCTCTGCTTGCCCTTACCTATCCAAAAGAGAAACTCTCCCTCGTTATCGTTGACGATGGAAGCACGGATCAAACGCTCCCCATCGCCCAAGCATGCCAAGCGGCACATCCGACTGTGCAAGTGTACTCGCAAAGCAACCAAGGAAAATACGCCGCGCTGAACCACGGCCTTCAATACGCGCATACGCCGCTCATTGGATGCATGGATGCGGATTCGTTTGTCGACCCGAACGCCCTGCGCGAAATTGTGAGGTATTTTGGCAACCCAAGCGTCATGGCAGTCGCCCCCGCAATCGGGGTGCACAAACCCGCAACGCTCTTTCAGCACATTCAGCGCGCCGAGTATCTCATGGGAATGTACCTGCGCAAAATGCAGGGTCTGCTCAACGGCATCCATGTCATGCCCGGCCCCTTTTCAATATTCAAAAAAGAGGTATTCGACGCTCTCGGCGGATACCGAGAAGGACACGGCACCGAAGATCTTGAGATCGCCCTGCGCATGCGTCTTCATCACTACCGCATTGAAAACGCTCACTTAGCAAAAGTGTATACCATGGCCCCGCCTACATTCGTCAAGCTCTATCGCCAGCGCGTGCGATGGACGCAGGGATTCTTGCAAAACGCAATGGACTACCGTACAATCTTTTTGAATCCCGCGTACAGACATCTAGGATTGTTTGTACTTCCCGCGGCCGTCGTCTCCGTGTTCGGCAGTTTGTATCTTACTGTTTATTCCGCCATACGCCTGTTCGCGCTCGCCAGCGATAAAATCGTAGAGCTTCACACCATCGGTTTTGTTTTCCGGGCCCCCGAGTTCACCTGGTTTTATCTGAACACAACGGTTATCGCGCTCGTCATCTATACGCTGATCGGCTGTTCCATACTCATGGTGCTCCTCGGAAAACATCTCACAAAAGACAAAACATTGACACTTGGCGATCTGTTTTCTTTCTTGCTTCTCTACGGATTTTTTGCTCCGTTTTGGATCGCAAAAGCCGTGTTCAATACGTGCACCCGCACACGGGCTGCGTGGAAATAACGACATATGGAACAACTCGGCTTGAAAAAATACGCGCTTGTGTTCGTAATCACCTCGATCATCTTTGGAGTGGCGTTTTTATTGAGCAACTTTGTCTACCAAAAACGGGTTGAAGAAATGAAATCGCTCACCAATCAAATATCGCTCAACATCCTTTCTTCAGAAGTCCAGTATAACCTGCTGGCGGAAACCTCTTGCGAGCAAGAGAACGATTCCCTGCTTTCCGGCGAACTGGACACTATGTCCGAGCGCATTGCGCATATGGAAAGCCAGAGGGGGGTAAACGACGCGCAAGTGCTTGAATTAAAAAAATCTTATTCGCTTTTGCAGATCAAGGACTATCTGCTTTTGAAAAAAGTGAAGGCAAAGTGCAAGAGCAGTCCGTTGTTTGTGCTGTATTTCTATTCAAACCAAGGAGAGTGCGACGATTGTAAAAAAGAGGGGTACGTGCTTACCGACATGCGCAAAGAATACCCGGAATTGCGCATATACAGTTTTGATTACCATCTTGACATCCCCGCCATCAAAACCCTTCGCTCCATTTACAAGGTGAAAGAAACGCTTCCCGCGCTCATCATCGGAGAAAAGACGCACTATGGATTTAAGAACAAAGAAGATATTGAAACGCTTCTCCCCGACATAAAAAAACAACTCACCAAAACCCCATGACACACGAGCGAGAAAAAATGTCGCGCTCCCGCATTGCGGAAGTGATAGAGAATCATGCGATAAAAACTGCGGATCGGCGCGTAGAACTCATTAAAGAGGAGTTTGAAAGAGGATTTGAATTTTTAAAACGATTCAAGAAAACGGTTTCCGTATTCGGCTCGGCACGAACCACGTTTGATCATCAACTCTATCAGGACGCGACATCACTTGCCTCCCGCCTCACCTCGGACGGATATACGATCATCACGGGAGGGGGGCCGGGAATCATGGAGGCGGCAAACAGAGGGGCATTTGAAGCGGGAGGCCGGTCGGTAGGGCTCAACATTGAGCTTCCGAGCGGCCAACAGCAAAACCAATACGTTACGGAATCCGTTGTTTTCCACCATTTTTTCGTGCGCAAGGTTATGCTTGCTTTCGCGGCAGATGCCTATGTGTTTTTCCCCGGAGGATTCGGGACACTTGACGAATTTTTTGAACTCGTCATGCTCATTGAAACCCAAAAAACAGCGCCCGTGCCCGTGATTCTTGTCGGCACGGAATACTGGAGCCCCCTCCTCTCGTGGATTGAGAATATACTGTTAAAACAACATCGGGCAATCGACGAAAAAGACACCCGGATCTACACTCTGACGAGCGACGCAAACGAGGCGTATCGCGCGCTCTCAGGCACCGTCTCTTTATAAACAACGGCTACGCGTGCGAATGCAATCTCCCTTCAAAGACGCCATTCTGACCGTTTCTGAATTTTTGGAAGCGCTCAACATCGTCTTGAAACCCTGCGTATGTTCCGTGCAGGGCGAGGTGGGGGAGGATTTCAAGCGATACCCCACGTATTCGTTTTTCAAGCTCATGGACAAAGACGGATCCGTGCTGAACTGTTTTGCGTGGGGACGCCTTCTTGACCAGCTGGGAATATCTCTGGCGCCCGGAACGGAGGTGAGGATAAAAGGGTACCCTTCGGTATACGCGCGCACAGGGTCGTTGAGTTTTCAGGTTGAGCAGATTGAACTTGTGGGAGCGGGAGACCTCAAAAAACAATTCAAAGAACTCTTTCAAAAACTTGAAAAGGCGGGATATTTCGACGCGTCTCGAAAACGCCCTCTTCCGCGTTTCTGCTCGTCAATCGGACTCATCACGTCAAAGCAGGCGGTGGGCGCGCTCAATGATTTTAAGAAACACCTTGCTCCTTTCGGATTTTCCGTCGCGCTATGCGATACAAGAGTTGAGGGAGCATTCGCCGCGGAAGGGATCATCAAGGCGATCGGACTGCTCAACGCCTCCCTGCCCTCCCTGGACGCCATTGTTCTCATGCGGGGCGGGGGAGCGTGGGAGACGTTTCAACCGTTCAACACGGAAGAGGTGGTGCGCGCCATCGCCTCTTCGGCGATACCAATCGTGTCTGCGATCGGGCACGAAAAAGACGAGACGCTCGCCGACTTTGCCGCGGATGTCCGCGCCTCGACTCCCACGCATGCCTCGTCCATACTGAGCGATCCGTGGAACCGCGCCGCGCGCATGCTCCCGGAATACGCAAACGGTATTGGCGCGTCCGCCGGAAAAATGCTTCTCCACGCCGACACCCGCGTCGCATACTCAAAGACGGCCATGAATAACGCGTTCCAAGCGATAACGAGAAGGGAGGGGCAGGCAATCCGTTCACGCGTTGCGTTGTTTGCGCGCGCCGTGTTTGCGTGGAACGGGCAGGCCGCATACGCGCTCAAATCCCAGGAAGAAAAACTTTCGCTCTCAAATCCTGTCCTCAAGCTGAAACAAGGGTATTCCGTAACACTCGACAAGGATGGACGCGTTGTCAAGGACGCCGGAGCGCTGACAGTTGACCAAATCATCCAAACGCGGTTTCATAAAGGCAGGACGGTTTCCATCATACAAACAATACACAGAGAGACATGAACAAAGAGTCATTCAATTTTGCCAAGGCCTACGAAGAGATTGAACAGATCAACGAGTGGTTTCAAAAAGCGGATATTGACCTGGATCAGGCGCTGGAAAAGTATAAGAGGGGAATGGAGCTCGTGCGCACGTGCAAAGAGCGCCTCAAAGAGGCGGAAAACAAGTTTGAGGAGGTAAAAAAAGAATACGACGCTCTATAATATTCTGTAGTATTCCGTAACAATATTTTCATGGAACACATCCTGCCGCGGCTTCCTTACGCCTACGACGCACTGGAGCCGTATATAGACGCAAAAACCATGGAGATTCACCATGGAAAACACCATGCCGCGTACGTTGCAAAACTCAACGAGGCGATAGACAAGCACCCCGACCTCAAAGAAAAGTCGGTTGAGGAGCTTCTGCGAGCGTTTCATACGCTTCCGGAAGACGTTCGCGCCGCCGTGCAAAACCACGGGGGAGGGCACGCGAACCATTCGCTGTTTTGGAAATGCATGAAACCGAGGGGCGGGGGAGAGCCGACGGGAAAACTCTCGGAAATGATCGCGAGGGATTTTGGAGGATTTCAAGAATTCAAGGAGGCGTTCGGCAAGGCGGCCGGAGGA
Organism: uncultured Candidatus Saccharibacteria bacterium; assembly: GCA_964648405.1. Lineage (GTDB taxonomy): Bacteria > Patescibacteriota > Minisyncoccia > Minisyncoccales > UBA10102 > CAZYKY01. Next base: position 341 of record CAZYKY010000035.1, on the reverse strand, counting down.
ATATTCGGGAGCGGATGGGCATGGCTCGTCAAAGACGAGAAGGGCGTCCTGTCGGTGCGCACAACCCCCAACCAGAACTCTCCGCTTTCTGAAGGGTTTGTCCCCCTGCTCGGACTGGATGTATGGGAGCATGCGTACTACCTTACCTACCAAAATAGAAGGGCCGACTATATTGCCCAATGGTGGAATATCATTAACTGGAATGGAGTGCATGATTTCATTGAACGATTTTAAGGCCATTGACCTCAAGGTGGCGACAATTGTGGAGGCGGAATGCGTGGAAGGATCGGACAAGCTCGTAAAACTCCAGATTGACCTTGGACAGGAACGCCGCCAGATTC
>CAZYKY010000034.1:4987-5225 GCA_964648405.1 uncultured Candidatus Saccharibacteria bacterium | reverse complement strand
GAGAATGGCATTGAAATCGTCATTCTTCGCTGCCTTATTCTTCTTCTCAATCCCACACTTGCTGCAGCGATGAAGGATGGTGTATTCTCCACCCCTCAACTCAACCCTAATGGGCTCCATTAATCCTTGACACTTTGCTTGGCGATCCCCGGGGTTTACGTCAACATGCTTGCTCCATAGACAGCTCGGGCAGTGATTTGTATAACCATTCCCGCACACGTCCAAACCGCATCGTTCA
>CAZYKY010000034.1:0-4977 GCA_964648405.1 uncultured Candidatus Saccharibacteria bacterium | reverse complement strand
CAACATAGAGCGACTCGTCTGCGCACGCAACAATATATACAAAATACATAAAGCATCTTACCATAGCGCTATAAAATACATAATATAATACATCCATGATCATAGACAGCCACGTGCATATTTCGTATTTGAAAAGAAAAAAACAATTCTCAAAGGCGAGAGATGATTTATTGGCGAGTATGGAAAGGAATGGAATTGATTATTCAATTGTCATTCCAGATAATCTTCAAAACTCTGCGTGCGCGGATCTTGAAACGGTTATCGGTTTAATAAAAAATGAGCCAAAGCTATACGCGCTTGGAACATTGAAAGTAACCGAGATCAATACTACAAATTTGGAGAGAATTGAACAACTATACAAAAAAAAGATTATTCGGGGCTTTAAAATTTTCCCCGGACATGATCCTGTCTATCCAACCGACAGAAGATGGTACCCCGTATACGGTCTTTGCCAGAAATATGATCTTCCTTTAATGATTCATACGGGCATGAATACCGGGGACAAGAAATGTGCCAAGTATAACGATCCAAAGCACATTGTTAAAATTGCAAGACTTTATCCAAAGCTTAACATTATTATTGCTCACTATTTTTGGCCAAAATTGGACTATTGTTTTTCTACAACCAATGGTTTCGATACTATCTACTTTGATACATCGGCGTTAGCTGACCCTGAGGTAGTGCACGCAAGCGGGGGTATCAAGAAAATAAAGGAAATATTGACGAAAACAATCAAACGCAAAAACGACAGCGTACTTTTTGGGAGCGACTGGCCAATGTGCGACACAAAGAAACATATTGCCTTAATACGGTCTTTGCCGATAACGAAAGAAGAGAAGGAAGCGGTTTTTTATAAAAATGCTTTAAAGCTCTTTAAGATTGAGTAAACCTGGTTTGCTCAAGGTCTTTGTCGTTGTCGTTACATTTCGAGGAACCTGGATACCGGATTGAATTCTGCCGTGAGCTGCGGGGCATGGATTCGAACCATGATTCACGGATTCAGAGTCCGTTTGCCTACCATTAGCAGACCCCGCATGAATAGCAACGAAATTGGATAATTGCGATACAGCTTTCTATTTCTTTCTTTCTCCTAAGACGAATGGCATTGTAGCGCACTTCTGGATGAAATCCAAGTTTCCTTAATCCTTTTTCCACAACCCTTAAAAGACTGGGGTTCAAATTTGAAAAAGAAAAATTATATGTGCATGTTTTATGGTGAATCGAAAGAGATCCCTCTGCTTCAAATAAACCTCGCAAAAAATGAGCTAAATAAATTTTATTCTGAAAAATCCATTGCGGAACCTTTAGATTGTAGTCCTTTCTGTTTCCATGCGGAATCTTCAATCTACTTGATATTTCTTTTTGATAAAGACTAATGCGAATACTATTTGTATCCCACGCTTTTAAAAGTTTCGGCTCTTTATGAAATAATTTTTTAGTAAGTTCCGCATAACGCTGAATAAATTGATGATGGTTTGAATTACATGAAATATAAATCCTCTCTGTGCGCGGAAATTGCTCAATATGTCCATCCCCTAAAATTACGCCAATATATTCAGCTAATTCGTTCGACGGAAGAAATGATGGATAATCTTTGGGGATTTTGCCAATTTCTTTCATCGCATCTCTCCACTTGGAGAAGTTATCAATTTTTTTCCTCTTCATTGTTTGAGAGGTTTTTCTAACACTCGGGTGTGTTTCTTTTGTATATCCTTTATTCCAAGGCATTCTTTTATAATAGAATTAAAGATGAGATTCGTCTAATGGTAGACAACTAAAATAAGACCCGCAGCACGACAGCAAAATATTAAAATAACCTATATCTTGAGGTACTTGCGCATGGCCATCGTGGCAGACGCCACCCCCAGTCCGGCTCCAATGACAATCTGGAGCGTAAAGAGAGAAAGCCAGTTCTGCAAAAACACGTTCCACAGGTAAAATCCGGGCATCAGCGCCAAGGCCTTTGGCGCCAGATACCACAAAACGGGCAGGATCAAGAGCTGACATACCGCGGCGCTGACAAGCCCGAGTAACGCCCCCTGTACAACAAACGGCCCCCTGATGAACCAGTTTGACGCCCCCACCAGGCGCATAATCTCAATTTCTTCCCTGGAGCTGAAGATCGCCAGGTGAATGGTGTTGAACACAACAAGAAACGCGATTCCCGCAAACACAAGCACGGTTGCAAGAAATCCCTCCCGAATGCTCGCGCTCAACTTTATGAGCTGGTTGAGCACGGGCTCCCGTTTGTAGTAGTCCCTGCTCGCCACGATGGGTTCAAAACGCTCCTGTTCAAGATACGAGGCGACCTCGGAAATGCGTGCGGGATCGTTCACGCGGATATTCAGGGAAGAGCGCAAAGGATTCTGCCCAACGGCGTTGAGCGCCTCCAGCAGTTGCGCGTCTCTTTTGTGAAGCTCCGTAAACACGGCAAGCGCCTCTTCTTTTGAGACGTACGCAACGCTCTTCACTTGCGAAAGACCCTCAACCTCCCGCCTCATGAGGGCAATGTCGTCTTGGGAGGCGGCGTCTTGAAAATATACGCTTATGTCCATGCGGCTCTCAATTGTTTGCACCAGAAAAGAGCTTGCCTGTTGCAGAAAAAACAACGCCGTAATCATCCCGATGGCAAGGCAGAGGGCAAGAAAAGACGTGGCGGAGGCAGTTCTTTCCCTCGTAAGTTTCTCTACTCCCGCCCTGTAGATTCGTCTGCAAGATATCCACATATATGCCAATCAAATAATAAACTTGCCGCGCTCCTCGTCTCGCACAATGGCGCCGTCGTCCAGCGTAATGACGCGCCTGCCAAGTTTGTTGATAATGTCTTTGTTGTGCGTGGCCAAAATCACGGTTGTGCCGAATTCGTGAATCTTCAAGAGAAGTTTTATGATATCAGCCGTATGGTAGGGATCAAGATTGCCCGTCGGCTCGTCGGCAATGAGAACGTGCGGACGATGAATGAGCGCCCTCGCAATGGCGACCCTCTGCTGTTCCCCCCCCGAAAGTTGGGCGGGATAGTGAAGAGCCCTATGGCTCAAGCCGACCAGCGAGAGGACTTCTTCAACATCCCGCGCAATTGCCTCATCCGTCGCCCCCATCGCCTCCATGACATAGGCAATGTTTTCCAGCGCGGTTCTTGTATGCAAGAGTTTGTAATCCTGAAACACCGTTCCGAGTTTTCTGCGATACAGGGGCACGTTGTCCGGCACGATCTCGTGCACATTCTCGTTCTGAAAAAACACGGCGCCCGCAGACGGATACTCTTCCCGCAGGAGGAGGCGCAAGAGGGTCGTCTTGCCCGCGCCGGACTTCCCCACAAGAGAAACGAACTCTCCTTCTTGGACCTGAAAACTCACGTCGTCTAGCGCGTTGTCTTCGGGCCCGAATTGCTTGGTAATGTTTCTAAATTCAATCATTGGGCAAGTTCCGCTTCAATAAACGCATCCAGGTCGCCGTCAAGCACGCGTTCGGTCTGCGAGGTTTCGTGATCCGTGCGATGATCCTTGACCATCTGGTAGGGATGCAAGACGTAGGAGCGTATCTGACTCCCCCATTCAATCGACATCTTCCCTCCCTTCAACGCATCAACCTCCTTTGCGCGCTCCCCCTCCCGCAGCTGGTGAAGTTTTGAGGCGAGAATGGAGAGGGCCTTTTCTTTGTTTTTTTGCTGGGTGCGCGAGCTTTGGCAGGCGACCACAATGCCCGTGGGCAGGTGGGTAAGGCGCACCGCCGTTTCTCGTTTGTTGACGTTCTGCCCGCCGGGACCCGAGGAGCGGAAAAAATCCATCTGAATCTCGTCCGGCTTTATCTCCACTTCTTTCTCCTGGGCAAGAGAGATGAACGGAATCACCTCCACGGATGCAAAAGAAGTGTGCCGCAAACTCTTTGAGGAAAACGGCGAAATGCGCACCAGGCGGTGAACTCCGTTTTCTTTTTTCAGGTACCCGTAAGCATACACCCCCCGAATCTCAACCACCGCCTGCTTGATGCCGATTCTTCCCTCGGGGCCCATGTCGCCCAGCGATTCGTGCACCAACTCCGTATCCCACGATTTTCGTTCGGCGTACCGCAGGTACATGCGCAGAAGCATTGCCGCCCAGTCCTGGGCGTCTTGCCCTCCCGCCCCCGCGGTAATCGTGCAAATGGCGTTTGAGCGGTCGTAACGCCCCGAAAGCAGTATGCGGAACTCCTCTTTGTCGAGCGTTCGCTCAAAGCGCCCCAACTCTTCTTCCAACTCTTTTCTCGCATCTTCATCGCCCTCAGAAAGGCGGGAGAGCTCGCGGAGATCGGAGAACTCCCTCCTCAACTCCCCAACCATGGAAACCTCCTCTTTGAGCGAGGCGAGCGATTTTGACGAGGCAAGCGCCCTGTCTTTGTCCGCCCAGAAATCGGGATGGTCCGCCTCGCGTTGCAACGCGTCTATTTCTTTTTGTTTTCCGTCCAGGTCAAAGACGGTCCTCCAGGCGAAGGAGGCGGTTATACAGAATCTCAACCCTTTCGTGTATCGTATCCATGAGAGCCATTGTACGCCAAACTCCCGAAAAATCAAAACCCGCAGGGACAATCCCCGCGGGTTTTAAATGAAAAGAGTATTTTGCTTGGCTCTGCTCTGAACGAGCAGGTGACGGGTCTTCGCTTCGGACGCCGACGGAATTTGTGCCAACGAAGTTTGCGCGCCACTTTTATATCAGTACCTTAAATCAATTTCTTGATTATTTCAACCGCCCTTAATCTCTCAAAAAATCTTTGTCAGATAAACTTGCCGGTGTATTTAAAATTACAGGCGGCACCATATCTTTAAGATATTCCAGTAATTTTGAAATGGCTTGCAATGAATCTTCGCACCGTTCTTTTATCCAACTTCCAGCGTAACTATAATTTGATTTTTCGTCTTTATAGACATAGGGCAATGTAGCTATCGCATCATAATAATATTGAGCACCGGACATCCATAATTCCCGCAACCAAGCAGGCATA
>CAZYKY010000033.1:0-5230 GCA_964648405.1 uncultured Candidatus Saccharibacteria bacterium | reverse complement strand
CCTTGTAAGAAAGCTGGTGCTTGAAAAGTCCGGCGAGTCCCCTCGTGATTCCGCCCGCGCATCCCGCGACAAAGAAAGGAATCATCATATGGTATCGTTACCGCAAAAGCGCGCCGCCGGTCAGCAGAGGAATGCTGGAATCTTGAATTGCGGGACCCGGACTTGAAAAAGTAACGGATACCCGAGAGAGCTCGTTGGCAATGGGGCTTTCCGGAGCGACGCGCTGGAGCGTGAACCACCAAAAAAATACAGCCCCTACGACCAAGAGAAATGTGAGGAATGCATCGTTCATACGATACAGGGCAGTATACTAGAAAAACCACAGATAGGCAACCCCACCTCCGACAAGAGCAAGCGCGATGAAGACGGAATACGGCACGCCAAGCGCGACGGAATATTCGGGAATCCTCGTCCCCCTATTTTTTGCTTTTTGAAACAGAGCCATGACGAGCACGCCCTCCAGCACCCCCATGATTGTTCCGGTTATCCCGATGACTAAGATAAACTCCCGCGCGCCCGCCAAAAAGAGAATGAGGGGAACGCCCGTCGCGCACAGCAATGCGGATATGGGACGCATTCCGTAGTCGTATACGCAGGTATTCTTGAGATACTCCCCAAGCACCAGAAACGAAGTGGCGACTGCAAAAAGCCCAAAGAAAGAGCCTAGCAGTACCGCCCCTTCCCCCACGATATTCCGAAGACCCGTGATGGCGTCTTGAGAGGTCTTATCTCCCGAAACACCAGCAACCGTGAACGAGAAGAGAAGATAGAGGACGAGCACCAACGAAAAACACGCAAGAATGATCGGCCGCAGAGATCGTTTTTCTTTTGGCGTCTTCAGCAGATCAAGAATCTCCGGAATGGCTGACCCGCCGCTCAACGCGAATAAAAACACTCCATAAGGAAGGAAGAGAAACCGAATGTTGGCAAGAGGAAGGGAGGCAACGCGCACCATGGGAAGAGATAGGGCGATGAGCAAAAGAATGCTTCCCACGAGAAAAACATTCATGATGAGTTCCGCTCGCGCTATTTTTTTTGCCTTCTGCCAGACCAACCACGAGCATATCAACCAGAAAAGAACCGCGAACATCTGGGAAGACCACGGAACAACGCGAGAGAAGAGCGCCTGGCCAAATACTCCCCCAAGAATCACGTAGGCAAGCAGAGCTCCCGCCGTTCCCACAAGCGCAGAAAGCGTGGCGGCAATTTTCCCCCACCTCCCGAGATATATGGATGCATACCCGACGAGGCGGTGCCTTCCTTCCGTGCGCAGACATACTTCTCCGTAGCATACGTGGAGCGTCGCCATGAGCGCTCCAAGGACTCCCAGCCATACAAGGCCAAGGAGCGCCCCGCTTTTCGCGATCACGTAGGGCAGAGCAAACACTCCCGCGCCCACAATGGTTCCAAAAAGAAGCGAGAGTCCGGAAAAAAAGGAAGAGGTCATGAGACGAGCGCCTTCACGGCTTCATTACAAAGACACGGTACCCCTCGCGCACTTTCTTTTTTACGCGTATCCCGACATCTTTCCCCTTTCCTGCCTTTTGCACGATCTCATGCTCCAACTGCATGGAGGCGACTTGCTGAGTCAGGGACACTTCCCCTCCCTCGATGCGAATCGTATCGCCCACCGAGAGGGGCGAGGTCAGCTTGATTGCCGCGACCTTGAGCTTGTCGAAATAGTGAGAAACCCTGCCGACGAGCTTTTCTTTGCCCATATGCGTATCGTTATTGTTAATAAACAGAGTAGCCATTGGCAATAAACTCCACCGCAACAAATACGAGCCAGAACATAAGAAGCGCAAACGCCTCCCGCTTGGCAAGCGCGCGCCCGGAGCGCATAAACCGGAACAGGACGAACGAGGCGGCTACCATAAAACTGCCGGTGATATAGATTATTTTTTGCGGAAATGAAAACGGGTTCACAAGGGCAAGAATGCCGACCACGATTGTGGCGTCGGCAAGCACCGTTCCGAGCAAATCACCGATAGCCAGCGAATCATCTCGTTTCTTTACCGATTGCAAAGAAAAAAGCAGCTCCGGCATGGTCATGCCAAGCGCCACGACGAGCATGCCGATGAGGATGGGGCTGACTCCCGCGCTGCGGGCAAGGGCGGTGGCCGATGCGACGGTAAAATGCGCGCCGGTCAACAGTACCCCCATGCTCACAAGCAACAGAAGAAAACTTGCATAATAACCGTTGCCATTGCCCAAAGAAGGCCTCCTGTCAATCCCTCTCTTTAAGGCGACATAATAAAACACCGCGCCCGCAACAACCAGAGCCGCCCCTTCCAATCGGGAAAAGTGTCCGTCAAGACCGAGGATCAAGGGCAAGAGAAGCAAAAATGGATAGGCGACCTGATTTTTCAAGATCGTGCTTTCAACCTTCAGGCTTCTTCCCGCGTGTAAAACAATGATTGCGAAAATCAGGGTCAGATCGGCTACGCTTGTGCCGAACAGGACACCAAGCCCGAATGACGGAATGCCTTTTATGGAGGAATTGACGGCAACAAATGCCTCGGGAAGTATTGAAACGATGGCAACGATTATGAACCCTACGATATATTTTGAAAGGTGAAAACTCTCCGCCAATCGGGCGGCGTATTTCGTGGCCATCGTTGAACCCTTGATAACGAGGTAGAGGGCGGCGGCAAAAATGAATATGTTGGTGAACATACGGTTATTGCGTGCTTGCCAATGATTGTTTGCGCCGGAATACCCATTTCCCGAATTCTATCGCGGCAATATTGAGCGCTCCGATCAAAACCACTCCCAGCGCCCAAACGAACGGCAGAGAGACCGTTTTGAGGAGGGATTGCAGAAATGGAACATAGATCGCCGCCGCCATAAGAACCATGCCGATGCCCACTCCGCCAAGCAGATAACGATTGGAAAGGACCGGGTACTGAAAAACGCTTTTCTCCAAACTCCTCACTGAGAACACCAAAAACAGGGTATAACTTCCAAAGCCGGCGAAAATAAATGTTCTCACGACGTCTTCCTGAAAACCTGCCCGTAACAAGAACCAATATAACACGAATAAAAACGCGCTTGTAACAAGTCCGATAAACAAAATCAAAAACTTCATCAACGGATCAAACAGGGCAACCCGGCCTCCTCGTGCGCCTCGGGACGGCCTGCCGGACTCATTCTCAAACGCGAATGCGACTGCGGGAAAACTGTCAGCAAAAAAATTCACCCAAAGAATTTGAAGCGCGTTCAGGGGCAAGGGCAGGCCGGCGATCATGGCGCCGCCAATCAAGAAGAGCTCGTCGGCCACGCTAGACAAGAGATACACCAATACTTTGCGAATATTATTCATGATCTGACGCCCCTCCTCCACGGCCGCAACGATGGTCTCGAAGTTATCATCCAACAACACGAGGTCTGCAACATCGCGGGCCACCTCCGTTCCCGACCCCATGGCAATGCCAATGTCGGCTTGTTTGATGCTCGGCGCATCATTGACGCCGTCGCCCGTCATGGCGACCACCTCCCCCATCTCTTGGAGCATTCTCACTATCCTCATTTTATCAAGCGGCGCGACTCGTGAGATAACTCTCAACCCCGGCAATCGTTTTTTTACCTCTTCGTCCGACAGCAATCGAAGTTCCGCGGCATCAAGAACGCTGAGATCGTCAAGCGCAATGCCGACCTCTTTTGCAATCGCTCTGGCGGTGCCGCGATGGTCGCCGGTCACGATGATGGTCTTTATTCCCGCCGATTCAACCTTGCGGATTGCCTCTTTCACGCCCGGCCTGACGGAATCACGCAGCGTGATCAGCCCCTCGAACGAGAGGTCGGTATACTCCAAATCTTTTGAAAAAGAAAAATCTTTTTTCGCTTCAATGTTTTTTGTAGCGACTCCGAGTACCAGTTCGCCCGATTCGGCCAATGCGTTGATGCGTTCCAGTGTTTCGTTCCGCTCGGCGGGGTTGAGTGTTGAGTGGTTGATGAACATATCCGGAGCGCCAAAAAACACCAGCGCATGTTTCCCGTTATCATGGATCAGCGAGGCGGAAAACTTATTGACCGCATTAAACGGCAAAACACTGACGATGGAATTCCTGCTTTTGACTTCGTCGGCAGACACGCCTTGAAGCGCGGCTGATCGAACCAGCGCCGTCTCAAGCGCCCGGCCGTTCATCCGCCACTCCGCAATTCGGTCATGGGGATTTTCTATGAGCACGTTCGTGTTGAGCAGCGCCATCTCAAGCAAGCGCGCCGTATTGTCTCCGTCAGCCGGCAGAATGTTCGCCAACGCCATGTTTGCCATGGTGAGCGTTCCCGTCTTGTCGGTCATGATGACGGTTGCGCTTCCCAATGTTTCGGCGGCAACCAGTTTTCTGACGACACCCTTCCGGCGCGCCATGCGTTGCACTCCTATTGCCAAAATGACCGTCATCGCTACGGGCAATCCTTCTGGAACCGCCGAAACGGCAATTGCAACGGAGGTCAGAAACATATCCGTCCACGAATACCCAAAAGCGATACCTGCGCCAAAAATAAAAAGCGTAAGAACTCCCAAGAACAACCCCGCGCGTATGCTGAATCGTGTAATTGCCTTTTGCAGAGGCGTTTCTTCTCTGCGCGAGTCGGCGACAAGAGCTGCGATTTTGCCCAGCTCCGTAGAGAAATCCGTGCGACACACCACCGCCGTAGCCACGCCCTGGGTCACGAGCGTTCCCGCAAAAACCATGGGATACTGGTCGCCGAGAACGGCATCGCCCTTTACCCCGTCAGTCGATTTTGAAACCGGTAAAGATTCGCCCGTCAGAATTGCTTCGTCAACCTGGAAATCATTGACGAACAGAAGCCGTCCGTCCGCGGGAACACGGTCGCCCTGGGAGAGGCGCATAATATCTCCCGGCACCATATCTGCCGCGTCCATCTCGCGATCCGTTCCGCCGCGAATAACCCGCGCGCGTTGTTTGAGATATGTTTTCAGCTCCGCCAGCGCCTTCTCCGCTTTGTACTCTTGCGTGAATCCCAGGGCGGCGTTGACAAGAACGGCGGCAAAAATAAAAAGAGTGTCGCGATAGTGGCCGATAAACAGCGTAACGATTCCGGCGAAAAACAAAATGAGGATCAGCGGACTTTTGAATTGGTTCAAGAGGATGGAAAAGCGCGAGGCGCCTCGCGTATCCTCGATAATGTTTTTGCCAAAAACCTTCAGCCGCTCCTCGGCTTCTTTTTCGGAAAGCCCGCTTTTGACATCCGTCCGCAAAAT
>CAZYKY010000032.1:0-5270 GCA_964648405.1 uncultured Candidatus Saccharibacteria bacterium | reverse complement strand
ATGATTGAGATTGCGAACCATACGAAGATCCGGCTTCCGCTCGGGCTTCTGTTGCGCGCGGGAGAAAACGTCTTGGCGCGAGAAAAGAAAGAACGGGAGCGCGTGTCGGTGGCATGCGTGGGGGAGGCGCGTATGCGCGCGCTGAACAAGAAGTATCGCGGAAGGGAATACGTCGCCAACGTTCTCTCGTTTGCGGGTGACAGAGAAGAGTTGGGAGAGGTGGTGCTGTGTCCTCTCCGTATTCGCAAAGACGCCGCCGAGTATGGTATAACATTCAAAGAGGCGCTGGCGCGCATGCTCGTGCACGGACTCCTTCACCTGATCGGATACGACCACGAGGAATCCTGTTCGAGGGCTGGGCGCATGGAGCGGAAAGAAAAAGAATATTGCCGCGAGGCGTTTCTCCCATCACGCTCATGAAAGACAATCTTGTATTCGGACTGGACGTTGGCTCCCATACGCTCAAGATGGGAGCAGCCCGGCTTTCTGACGAGCAGGGGACGCTTGAGGTGCTTGGCATTATGGAGGAGGAGTCCTTTGGCGTGAGAAAAGGAACGGTCGTACATGCGGAAGAGCTCTCGAAACGCATCGCGAATCTCAAAAAAAGAATGGAGGCGGCGCAGGAAACCGAGGTACAGAGCGTGTACGTCAACGTGGGCGGTGCGCACCTGTACGGAACTCCCTCCCACGGCATCGTTGCCGTTTCAAGGGCTGACCACGAGATCGCCCAGGAGGATGTGGATCGGGTGCTCCTGGCGGCTCAGACATTCTCTCTTCCCCGCAACAAGGAGATTTTGGACGTCTTTCCCTTGCAGTTCAGCGTGGACGGGGAGATGGGGGTCAAAGAAGCGGTGGGGATGAAGGGGGTGCGCCTTGAAGTTGACGTGCTCGCCGTCTGCGGATTTACCCCGTACGTGAAAAAACTCACCGAGGCGGTGCTGGGAGCGGACGTGGAAATTGAGGCGATGATTCCTTCTCCGCTCGCCGCCGCCGAGGCGGTGCTCTCTCCCCAGCAAAAAGAACTTGGGGTTGCGGTGCTTGATGTGGGCGCGGGAACGACAAACCTCGCGGTGTTTGAACAGGGCGACCTTGTGCACGTCTCGGTAATCCCCGTGGGTGCAGAAAGCATGACAAGCGACATTGCCATCGGTCTCAAAATGGATCACGGCGTTGCCGAGCGCGTGAAACTCGAATATGGAAACTGCCTGTTTAAGCAGACAAAAAAGACCGAGAGAATCGCTTCGGAACACGGAGAAGATGTGGTGTTTTCCCAGGCGGCGCTTTTGAAAATTTTGGAGGCGCGCGTCAGAGAGATTTTCCAGCATGTCGCCAAAGAAATCAAAAGGACAGGAAGAGAGGGAAAACTTTCTGCCGGAATCGTGCTGGTGGGGGGCGGAGTGAAGCTTCCCGGGTTCGTGGAGTTCGCAAGAAAAGAACTCAAACTCTCCGTGCGCATCGGAACTCCGCAGGGCGTTCTCACAGGGTCTTCCGATCCGAGATTTTTCGGCGTCATCGGGCTTATGGCGCGAGGGGGCGAAGACCTTGCCCACGAGATGGCCGCAAAGCCCCATCCTTCCGAAATTGCAAAGAGCGTCAGGAAATTCTTTAAGATGTTCATTCCCTAGGTATGGAGCAAAAGACCATTATCCGCGTGATCGGGATCGGAGGGGCGGGAGGAAACGCCATTGAGCGCATGATGCAGTGCGAGGTCAAGGGCATTGAGCTTGTTGCCGTCAACACGGACGCGCAGGACTTGAAAAAAATCAGGGCGCATAAGAAAATCCGCATCGGGAAAGAAACCACCAAGGGGCTGGGCGCCGGTATGAATCCCGACATAGGAAAACGCTCCGCGCTGGAAAGCAAAGAAGAACTCGCGGAGGCCGTGCGAAATGCCGATATGGTGTTCCTCGCCTCCGGACTCGGAGGGGGGACGGGGGGAGGGGCGATTCCCGTTGTCGCAGAGCTCGCCAAGTCGCAGGGGGCTCTGACTATCGCCATCGTGACGAGGCCCTTTGCGTTTGAAGGGGCGTGGAGAAGCAAGCTCGCCGACACGGCTCTGATCGAGCTTGCCAGCAAGGTGGACACGCTTTTGGTGATCTCAAACGACCAGATATTGAAGATCGCCGACCCCGAGACCTCGGTGATTTCCGCCTTTTGGCACGCGGACGAAATTTTGCGCCAAGCCGTGCAGGGCATTTCTGACCTCATCACGATGCCCGGCATCATAAATGTTGACTTTGCGGACTTGAAAAATATCATGGGCAACTCCGGGCAGGCGGTCTTTGGTATGGGCAAGGGAAAAGGGGAGAAGCGCATCGAGATGGCGCTGGAAACGGCTCTTCACTCCCCGCTGCTTGATATGTCTATCAAGGGGGCGAAGGGGGTGTTGTTCAACGTTGCGGGGACGGACGACTTGAGCTTGTCTGAAATTGACGAGGCGGCAAAAAAGATACGGAGTGAAATTGACCCGCAGGCGAAAATTATTTTTGGGGCGATTGCGGACAAAACCCTGAAACCCGGGGAGGTAAAGCTTACCCTCATTGCCACGGGGTTTGCCAAGCGATGAGCCGGGAGCCGACCCTTTCGAGGGCGTTTTTTTATTCTTGCGCCGCGCTCATTGCGGGAATGGGAGGCGCGCTCTGGGGCGGGGCGGATGTGCGCGTTGCGTGGATGGCCCTCGGGGCCTCAGCCGTGTTTGCGGGAATTGCGCTGGCGGGAAACCGCCGGTTTTTTGTTGTTGCCGCGCTGTGCGCCTCCGCGGCTTTTGGCATATACGCGGGAGACCGGGCGCTGGAAGGAGCCGTACGCAACGACATACGTTCGCGCGTTGCGATGGGGCGGGAGTCCTCGTTCACGGGGCAGATCGTGCGCGAGATTGACCTCGGGGAGTCGCGAGCAAATCTCACGGTGCTTCCCGAGGGCGTGCGCGATGGTTTCATCCTTGTGTCTTTGCAAAAAAGCAGGGCGTATGAATTTCAATACGGAGACGTAGTCGCGCTGAAGGGCGTTGTTGAGGAACCGCCGGTTTTTGAGGGGTTCAACTACCGCGAGTATCTCGAAAAAGAACGGGTGTACGCCCGCATGCAGGATCCCTTCATTGAGCGGGAGGCGAGGCGGGCATACCGGGGGGTTCTGCAGAGGGCGTACGGGCTGGTGCTCGACTGGAAGGGATTGGCAAACACAATCATTGTGCGGGGGATTCCCTACCCACAGGCGCCACTCCTGAAGGCGCTGCTCTTCGGGAGCGACGGGGAGATGCCCGAATCCATGAAAGATGTTCTCAACAAAACGGGCGTGCGCCACATGGTTGCGGTGTCCGGCCAGCATGTCGCGATTCTCATCCCGCTTTTCTTGTCCCTGTTCCTTTCGGCGGGCATGCCAAGGAGGGGGGCGCTTGGGGGCGCGCTTGCGGCGATCATTCTCTTCATCGTGTTCGCGGGGATGAGCGCATCTGCAGTGAGGGCGGGCATTATGGGCGTTGCGGCGCTCTCGGCCCGCATGCTTGGGCGGATGAGTTCGCCCCTGCGCCCGTTTATCTTTGCGGCCGCGGTCATGCTGTTGATAAACCCTCTCCTTCTCTCTCGGGATGTCGGGTTTCAGCTCTCGTTCGCCGCGACGCTCGGGATCATTCTGCTGTATCCGTGGATGAGGGGGCGCCTTCCGTTTTTTGCGCGGAAGGGATTTTTCGGAGACGCGATAACGCTCACCATTTCCGCCCAGATATTCACCCTTCCCTTGTCCATACAAAACTTCCATTATGTCTCTCTCGTCTCCCTCGCGACAAACGCCGTTTCCGCCCCCCTGATGCCCGTGTTCATGATTCTCGGGTTTGCGTTTTTATACGCCTCCCTGATTTCTCCGTTTCTTGGAATGCTTATCGGTTTTCCCCTCTCTTTTCTGCTGGCCGTGTTTGAGCGGGCAATGAATTTTTTTGCCGCGCTTCCTTTCGCATCTCTTGAGGGGGCGGCGGTTTCGGGAGCGTTTCTTGCGCTGTACGGCGCGGGAGTTGCGTGGCTGATATGGACGGCGCGCAAGGAGGGGGTGCCCGCGAGCGAAGATGTGATATACTATACGCGATGAAATCAAGAATATTTCTCGATTACGCCTCCACAACCCCCCTGGATTCTGTTGTGCTGAAGGCGATGACGCCCTACTATAAGAAATACTTTGGCAACCCCTCTTCGGCGCACTCGTTCGGACAGAAAACGAAGGCCGCAATTGAAGAGGCGAGAGCGAGGGTCTCCAAATTTTTGGAATGCGCCCCTCTGGAGGTGTTTTTTACGAGCGGGGCGACGGAGGCAAACACAAGCGTAATTCATGGCGTTGTAGAGGCGTGCGAAGAGAAAAAGCCCGGACTCAAGCCCCACATTGTGGTTTCGGCAATCGAACACGAATCGGTGCTTGCCCCGATCCGCCGGCTTGAGCTGGCGCAGAGGGTTGAGGCGACGTATGTCTCTCCGGGGAGGGACGGGATCGTTAGCGCCTCGGACGTTGCGCGCGCGGTGCGGTCGCATACGGCGCTCGTGTCGGTTATGTACGTGAACAGCGAAGTCGGGACGGTTCAACCCGTTGCAGAAATCGGGGGGATGCTTGTGAAACGCCCCCCCTCCGTCTTTGGGTTCAAAACCATTTTTCACACGGACGCGGTACAAGCCGCCTATTGGCTGGAGTGTTCTCCCGCCGCGCTCAAGGCGGATTTTCTCACGTTGAGCGCTCATAAAATATACGGACCCAAGGGGGTCGGGGTGCTTTATAAAAAAGAGGGCGTTCCTTTTGTGCCTTTGCTCCGGGGCGGGGGTCAGGAGTATGCTATGAGGTCGGGAACGGAAAATGTCGCCGGAATCGTCGGATGCGGAGAGGCCGTGCGCTATCTTTTTGATCCGAAAATAAGCGTGGCGCGCATACGAATACGCCAGGTGCGAGACAGGATAATCCGCGGAGTGTTGAAACGGATAGGCGGGGCATCCCTGACGGGGGCGTTGGACGGGCGCGTTTTCAACAACGCACACTTTTTACTTGAAGGGGTCGACGGGCGCGACCTTGCGCTGGCGCTCGACCGGGAGGGGTTTGCGGTTTCAACGGGGTCTGCCTGCTCTGAAAACACGAGGGAGGCCTCGCACGTGCTGATTGCAATGGGCGTTGCTCCGCAAGACGCGCTGGGCGCTCTGCGCGTGACGGTTGGGAAACAGACCAAAGCCGAGGACGCGGACAAATTTATCGGCACGCTCGCAGCCGTACTCAAGCGCGCGAGAATAAAGCAATGACGCGCT
>CAZYKY010000031.1:0-5320 GCA_964648405.1 uncultured Candidatus Saccharibacteria bacterium | reverse complement strand
TGAAAGAGTTTCGAAGACGGCATCTCGTCTTGACAAACGACCTGCGCGTGGAAGTTCGCGAGGTGAAAAATCCGTGGATTTCCGCCCCCCTGGCAGGACAATGGATAGCCCAGCAGCTCGTCAAGCGCATGCCCCACCGCAAGGTGATGAAGCAGACGCTTTCAAAGATTATGGCGAACAAAGAGGTCGGAGGGGCGAAAATTCATCTCTCGGGACGCCTGGGAGGGACTGAAATCGCCAGGCGGGAGACACTGAGACAGGGACGCCTTCCCCTGCAGACGATCCGGGCGAATGTTCATTACGCCCTGACGGAGGCGCACACCACCGCGGGGGTCGTTGGCATCAAGATATGGATTTTCAAAAACGAGAAAACATAGTATGTTAATGCCCAAGCGCGTCAAACACAGAAAATGGCATAAGGGAAGCTCCAAGGGAAACGAAACCCGAGGCGCGAAGCTTTCGTTTGGAAGCCACGGGCTGAAGGCGATGGAAACATTGTGGCTGCCCGCGCGGCGCATTGAGGCGGGACGCAGGGCGATCATCCGGTATCTGCGCAAGGGGGGGAAGATGTGGATTCGGATATTTCCCGACAAGCCAGTCACCTCAAAAGGAGCCGAAGTTCCCATGGGGGGAGGCAAGGGAGCCGTGAGCCACTATGTTGTCGCTCTGCGCCCGGGAAGAATTATTTATGAAATTGACGGATTGCAGGAAAAAATGGCAAAAGAGGCGCTGAAAAAGGCCGCCGCCAAGCTGGGTTTGCGAACAAAGATTGTGCAGAGAGACGAAACGATATGAACATGAAAGAACTTGCCGCCAAGACCCCCCGGGAGCGTTCCCAACTCCTTCACGAACTCCGCCTCAAGGTGCAGGAGATTCGCTTTGCTTTGTCTATGGGGAAGAAACAGAATGTCAAAGAATTGCGGGAGGCGAAAAAAACCATTGCCCGCGTGAATACAATTCATTCCGCGCGAAGCGCATAGTATATGGCAAAACAACGATTGCAAGGGGTCGTGGTGTCCGATGCGATGGCAAAAACCGTCGTTGTTCGGGTGGAGCGCCTCGTGGAACATCCGAAATATAAAAAGCGGTACCGAACGCACTCTTCGTACAAGGCGCACGACGAGCGCAACGAATTTCATCCGGGCGACGCGGTGATTATTGAGCAGACAAGGCCGATGTCAAAAGAAAAGTGCTGGATTGTCGTGGGCAAGATATGATTCAACTTCGAAGCATGCTTACGGTTGCCGATAACTCTGGAGCGAAACTCATCCAGTGTTTTCATGTGTTGGGCGGGAGCATGCGCCGCTACGGACAAATTGGCGACGTGATTGTCGCGGCGGTAAAGGAGGCGGAGCCCCGGCGCATTGTCAAAAAACACGATGTCGTGCGCGCCGTCATTGTGCGCCAGAAAAAGGCGTTGAGAAGGGCGGACGGCTCGTATATCAGGTTTGACGAGAACGCGGCGGTCATTTTGGAAAAAGAAAAAGAGCCGAAGGGCGGAAGAATATTCGGCCCCATTCCGCGCGAGATCAGAGAGAAGGGGTACGCGAAAATTGCGGCTCTCGCTCCTGAAGTTGTGTAAGAACGATATGAAGATTATCACGGGAGACACCGTAAAAGTCCTTTCCGGGAGAGACAAAGGAAAGCAGGGGAAGGTAACGAAATCGTTTCCGAAAGACGGGCGCGTTTTGGTTGACGGAGTCAATGTCAGGGCAAAGCATGTAAAGGCGAAAAAGGCGGGAGAAAAAGGACAAACCGTGCGCATCGCCTTCCCTCTGCCGGCGGCAAACGTGATGGTGGTGTGCCCGCAATGCGGAAAGCCGTCCCGCATCGGATTCCGCATTGAAGGGGAGAAAAAATATCGCGTGTGCAAGCGGTGCGCGCGGGCGATTCAGACGGCATAACCATATGAACGCAGACCTGAAAACATATTATACGAATACGGTGGTGGCGCGCCTGCAGAAAGAATACGGCATCGCGAACGCGATGGCTGTTCCCGCCGTAAAGAAAATCGTTGTCAATGCGGGATTTGGAAAAATTATCGCGGGCAAAACCGGAGACGAGGAGCGCAAGCTTCAGGAAGAGGTGATTCATGTTCTTTCTGCCGTTACGGGGCAAAAGCCGCTCGTCACGAAGGCGCATACCTCCATTGCCGGCTTTAAGTTGAGAGAGGGAGCTCCCAACGGAGCGAAAGTAACCTTGAGGGGAAAGAGGATGTGGGATTTTCTAACCCGTTTCATCTCCATTGTGCTTCCGCGTTCCAGGGATTTTCGGGGACTTTCAAGGAATTCCCTTGACCAAAAGGGCAATTGTACGGTAGGAATCAGAGAGCACATCGCCTTTCCCGAGCTGGCGGGAGACCAGATAAAAAGGATGATTGGCTTTGAGGTAACAATCATGACAAGCGCCAAGAACGCACAAGAGGGAAGGTCTCTGCTTGAACACCTTGGATTTCCGTTTAAAAAATCCTGATGGCAACGCAAGCGCAAATTGCAAAATCAAACCGAACTCCGAAATTTTCCGCGAGAAAAACCCTGCGCTGTTTTCGGTGCGGAAGGAAGCGCGGATACATGAGGGACTTTGGCTTGTGCAGGATTTGTTTTCGGGAGATGGCGAATAAAGGTCTTATTCCGGGGGTTCGCAAATCTTCCTGGTGATTGTTATGACAAGCGTAATCGCCGACATGCTCAATAGAACTCAGAACGCCATACGCGTGAAACATCCCGCGGTTGACGTTTCGTTGTCTTCGCTTACGCGGGAGATCGCGAGAATCATGGAAGAGAAAGGATTCATCAAGGGGGCGGAGGCGAAAGGCAAAAAAGAACGGAAGGTGCTGACGCTGACATTGAAGTACATCAAGGGATCCTCGGCCATTACGGGGGCGCGGTGCGTTTCCAAGCCCGGAAGGCGCATCTATGTCGCGACTGACGAAATTTTCAAGGCAAAAGGAAGAAGGGGGATCGCGATTCTTTCAACATCCAAGGGGATTATGGCAGACAAAGAAGCCAGAGAGAGTCGGGTCGGCGGAGAGCTGTTATGTATTGTTTGGTAACTTTTGATTATGTCCCGCATCGGAAAACAACCAATTCATATTCCCGAAGGAGTTGAAGTATCGCTTGAGGGCCAACATGTTGAGGCAAAAGGCCCCAAGGGATCTTTGCGTATGGACGTGCATCCGTTGTGTTCCCTCGTCCGGACCGAAGAAGGATTGAGCGTGCTTTCAAACGATCCGGATTCAAAACAGGGCAAATCAATCTGGGGGCTGACGCGCACCCTTGTTGCCAATATGATTCGGGGAGTGAGCGCGGGATACGAGAAAAAACTTGAAATTGAAGGGGTGGGGTACAAGGCCGCCGTTAAAGAAAATTCGCTGACTCTTTCGGTCGGGTTCAGCAATCCCGTGGAGTTGAAAGGGACGGAGGGAGTCGCGTTTGCGGTGGAGAAGAACGTCATCACGATTTCCGGCCTTGATAAACAAAAGGTGGGACAGGTCGCCGCGCAGATCCGCGCGGTCCGTCCGCCCGAACCCTACAAGGGGAAAGGGATCCGCTATCAGGGAGAAATTGTGCGGAGAAAACTCGGAAAGAAGGCGGCGGGAGCGAGCAAATAGCGCACTGCATTTTATGAATACCACCACTCAAAAAGAGCGAAGAACGCGAAGGGTGAGGTCTCGCATCAGAGGCAACGGGGATCGCCCCCGCCTTTGCGTATTTCGTTCAAACCGCCGCGTGGCCGTTCAGATTATCAACGACGAAACACACACCACGCTTCTCTCGCTTGACGACCGCGATCTTCGGGGAGCGAAGGGAGGGGCGATGGCGGAGCGCGCGAAGGAACTTGGCATGCGCGTGGCAAAGAAGGCGCTTGCAAGCAACATTTCGCGCGTGGTGTTTGATCGGGGAGGGTATGCCTACCATGGCGTGGTGGAGGCGCTTGCCAAGGGAGCCAGGGAGGGCGGACTTGAAGTATAATGCTATGATGAAAAGAGGATTCTCAAAAAAACAGACATCCGAATACGACGCCAAGCTCGTGGATCTTGCCCGGGTAACGCGCGTGTCCGCGGGCGGGAAACATTTTACGTTTCGCGCAACGGTCGTCGCCGGCAATAAAAAGGGAAAGGTGGGCATCGGGGTTGCCAAGGGGTTGGACGTGGCGCAGGCGCTGGACAAGGCGACCAAGACCGCGGAAAAGAACCTTATTGCCGTTCCCTTGGTGCGGGACACCATTCCCCACGAGGTTCAGGCAAAGTACGGGGCGTCCCGCGTACTGCTCAAGCCCCAACGCCAGGGGAGGGGGCTTGTTGCGGGTGGGGTCGCCAGAACCATCTGCGAAAAAGCGGGGATCAAGAACATCTCAACAAAGTTCATCTCGAAAACCCACAACAAACTCAACAACGCCATGGCGGTGATGAGGGCGCTCAAGTCGCTGAAAGTAAAAGAATCATATGCAGATACACGAACTGAAGAGAACGTCTAACGCAAAGACGAAAAAGCGCGTGGGAAGAGGGGGGAAGAAAGGAACCTATTCAGGGCGCGGTGGAAAGGGACAGACCGCGCGCGCGGGGAGCAAAGTGAAGCCCCTCATCAGGGAGCTTATCAAGCGGTATCCGAAAGCCCGGGGAACCCGGGCGCAGATCAGGCGGGATTTCGTTATGATTGTGCAGACGAAAGACCTTGAGCGCGCATATCCCGCGGGAGGAGAGGTGAATATGGAGACGCTGATGAGCCACGGCCTGGTGTCTCGCGTTAAAGGAAGGATTCCTGCGGTGAAAATACTGGGGTCAATCGCGCTCGCCAAGGCGTTTGTCGTTGCTGGATGCAAGGTGTCCGCGCAGGCAAAGGCGGCAATTGAAAAAGCGGGAGGGAAGGTTTCTTGAATGTTCCATGCTCAAAAATATTTTTCATGCGCTGTTCGCGCCGGGGCTTCGGGGGAAGATCCTTTTTGTACTGGGGGCTTTTTTAACGTTTCGCGTGCTTGCGAATATTCCCGTTCCCGGCATTAACGCCCAGCAACTGGAGGCGTTCTTTGCGGGAAACAGCTTGTTTGGAGTCGTAAACATATTCACCGGAGGAGCGATGGACAAGTTTTCCATCGCGATGCTCGGACTGGGTCCGTACATCACGGCAAGCGTGGTGCTTCAGCTTTTGACTATGATGTTCCCCGCGCTGGAGGCCCTCTATAAAGAAGAAGGAGAGGCGGGAAGGAAGGTGTTCAACCAGTATGCCCGCATGCTCACGGTTCCGTTCGCCTTATTGCAGGGGTATGCGTTTCTTGCCCTGCTTTCGCGACAGCCCGGCGTGATTCTCGACCCGACTCCTTC
>CAZYKY010000030.1:2744-5371 GCA_964648405.1 uncultured Candidatus Saccharibacteria bacterium | reverse complement strand
GAGGATTCGCGATTGACCAAACGTCAAACACCATTACCGCCCAGACGACCCACTTCACGACGTTTGCCATTGTGTACGCGCCTCCGGTAGCGGCAGTGGCAACTCCTGCGGCGGCCGCCTCGTCGGGAGGGGTACCGCCTTCCAGCCTTCCCCAGACCTCTACGGCAAAGACCATAGCGCAAGCCGAGACGCCGAAAGTGACGATTGAAAAACCCATCTCCCAGATGACCAAGGCGGAAGTTCAGGCAAAGATCGCCGAGATTCAGACGCTCATTCAGACGCTTCTTGCGCAGGTTGCCCAACTCAAAGGGGAGGTGAGCGCAACCTACACGAATGTTCCCAAAGGATTCGCCTTTGGAACCGTGTTGAAGTACGGAGCCACATCTGACGCGGTAAAATATCTGCAAGGTGTTCTGAAAGCGGAGGTGCCGACCGCCTACGGAACCGCCACTCCGATTTCCGGGTGGTTTGGACCCAAGACGAAAGCAGCGCTTGCGGCGTTCCAAGAAAAGTATGCAAACGAGGTACTCAAGCCCTTTGGCCTTCTGAAAGGAACGGGATACTTTGGAGCCAAGACCATGCAGAAGCTCAACGCCCTGATTGCTCAATAGCAAGGCGTTTGATGGCGCGTGGCGGGAAGGCCCCCTTTAGGGGGGTCTTCTCTTTTGTAAAGAAGAAGTGATATACTGAACGCGTTGCCGTATGAAAAATATTTTCGGGATTTTTCTTCTTTTCGGGGTCTTCTTCTCTTTTCATACTGCGTTTGCCCAGGCGGGAGAGACGCTGTTTTTTGTTGACGGTGTATATGATCTTTCGGATCGCGCCACGCTTTCGGCAACCATGGTATTTGAAGGAGCGCGCTCTTCCATTTTTATTGACGGGGAGTGGCTGGGGCTCCAATCTGCAACGCGCCAACTGGAGCTGAAAAACAAGGCGCAAGAACTTTCCAACGAATTTGACACGGTCATATACCCGACGCTCACCTCGGTATTCGGATCCGAATGGAACCCCGGGGTGGACGGAAACGCCCGCATTACCATTCTTATTCATCCGATGCGCCAGGGGGCTGGGGGGTATTTCCGCACCGCCGACGAGTATGTCCAGCTGCAGTCCCCCCAGTCAAACGAGAGGGAGATGGTATATCTCTCCGTTGCGGCATTTGAAAACGCAAACACAAAGGCGTTTCTGGCGCACGAGTTTGTTCATCTGATTACGTTCAACCAGAAAGACCGCCTGCGCGGTGTTGTTGAGGACGAGTGGCTCAACGAGGGACGTGCCGAATACGCCCCCACCCTGCTCGGGTACAACAACCCGTACGAGAAAAGCATGCTGCAAAGCCGGGCGTCCACGTTTTTGTCGAATCCCGGAAACGCGCTCATGGAGTGGAAGGGAACAAAAGAGGATTACGGAATCCTTTCAATGTTTGTGCACTACCTTGCCGACCAGTACGGGATCACGACACTTTCGGAATCCATGCAATCAAAGAAAGTCGGCATTGCGTCTCTCATGGAGGTACTCAAGAAATACGGAGTGAAAGAGAGTTTCGGGGAGATATTCACCAACTGGATGATTGCCTCTCTGCTCAACGATTGTTCATACGGGGCGCGGTACTGCTACTACAACCAAAATCTCGCAACCATACGCCTTGCTCCGACAATAAACTTTCTGCCTTTGAGCGGGCAGAGCACTCTTGCGGTGAGCAACATTACCAAGGACTGGAGCGGGCACTGGGATAAGGTGATCGGGGGGAAGGGGGTGTTGAAGATTGCGTTTTCCGGGCTGAAAGGGTTGCAGTATCGCGTGATGTATATCACACAGGACCAACAGGGATCGTATGCGATCCGCCTTTTGCCTCTTGACGCAAATGCGAAGGGCGAGGCGTACATCAAAAAGTTTGGAACCGACGTGCGGGCCGTATTTGTGCTTTCCGCGCTCACAACGCACGAGACGCTTCTAGATGGAAACGCCCCCACGTATCCCTATACGCTCTCCATGGGCATTGCCGAGCGCACGCCCGAAGAAGAGGCGGACCTCGTCAAAGAGTTGTTGGCGCAGATTGAGTCGCTCAAAAAACAGATCGCGGATCTCCAAGCAAGAATGAGCGCACCCGTCCAACCGGAGAAATTACCCATCTCGTGTCAAAATGCGTGGGAGGAGAATCTCGGGCGGGGGGCGCGCGGAAAATCCGTGGAGTGTTTGCAGGAGTTTCTTGTAGGGCAGGGGAGCGGAATATATCCCGAGGCGTGGATAACGGGATATTTTGGGCAGGCGACGGCGGGGGCGGTTGCGAGATTTCAAGAAAAGTATTATGGGGAGATATTACAGCCCGTTGGACTTTCCAAAGGCACCGGGTACGCGGGGCTGCTCACGAGAGCAAAAATCAAAACGTTCTTTACTCCCTAGCTTCCCTTAGATCCCCTTAAGTTCCCTTAAGTTCCCTTAGATCCCCTTAAGTTTCCCTAGTTTCCCTTAAGGGTTTTTAAGGGATATTAGGGGATGTTAAGGGATTTTAGGGGGCATGAAGGGATTTTATCCCCTTAAGTTCCCTTAGATCCCCTTATGTTCCCTTATGTTCCCTAGTTTCCCTTAAGGGTTTTTAAGGGATATTAGGGGATGTTAAGGGATTT
>CAZYKY010000030.1:0-2644 GCA_964648405.1 uncultured Candidatus Saccharibacteria bacterium | reverse complement strand
TAGGGGGCATGAAGGGATTTTATCCCCTTAAGTTCCCTTATGTTCCTCTAACTTCCCTTAAGGGCGATTTGACAAGCGAGGTGAGGCGTAGTATCATATGGGCGTGAGTGCTCCGCCGCAAGGCGGGCTTCAAGCGTAAGGACTGCAGACCCCACTCGAGCGGGGTCTGTTGTTTTTTTGCATAGTGCGGGATATAATGACGCCGGACCGGGATCCGCACTCACAAACTTACGCATTGGAGTCAACAGATCCCGGTTCATTGCGTCTTTGCATATATGTCTGATATCGAGGGTCTCATTCCCGGAGTTCAAAAAAACGTGTGTCTTGCTCCCTATACGACGTTTCGCGTCGGCGGCCCCGCAGATTATTTTGTTATTGGCGAGACGGAAGATGTAATTCTTCAGACGCTCAAAGCGGTGCGCCAAGAGCGCCTTCCGCTTTTTGTGCTTGCCGGAGGAAGCAACGTGCTGTTTTCAGACGATGGGTTTCGGGGGCTGGTTCTTTTGATGCGCAATGCGGAGTACGAAATTTCCGGAGAAACGGTTCTGGCATCCGCCGGGGCATCAATGGCCGATCTTATCAGAGAGACCGCCGGCAGGGGATTGGCCGGGCTTGAGTGGGCGGGGGGACTGCCGGGGACTCTGGGCGGGGCGATTCGAGGAAACGCAGGGGCGTTTGGAGGGGAGATGAAAGACAGCGTTGCGGTGGTGCGCTATGTCACGCAAACAGGGGAGGTTCGCGACGCCTCTCTCGCGGAATGCACATTCGCGTATCGCTCGTCTTTTTTTAAGACACACGATGTTGTTATCATTTCCGCAACATTGCGCATGACAACAGGAGATCCCGCGCTGATTGCAGAAACTGCGCGGGGGCACGTGGAGTATCGTTCGTTGCGCCACCCTTTGGATCTGCCCAATGCGGGGAGCATTTTTAAAAACGTTCCCTTCTCATCTATTCCGGAGAATCTCAAGGAGAGGGTGCGGGGCGTAATAAAAGCAGATCCTTTTCCCGTGATACCCGCCGCCTATCTCATCGCGCAGGCGGGGTTCGCGGGGAAAAGCATCGGGGATGCCCAAGTTTCAGAGAAGCATACAAATTTCATTGTGAACCGCGGCCGTGCCGCTTCGCGCGACATTGCGGCACTCATTTCAATGATAAAAAAAACGGTGCATGAGCAATTTTCCGTGGATTTGGAAGTTGAAATTCAATGCGTGGCGTAAAAAATAGTTTTCCACATTGACACGATGTGTTGATGATGAAAAAATATAGCAATGAGATGCGGCGGTACAAGAAAGTCGATGCCGCGCGCGGAGTAATGTAACACTCATACCCTTACGGGAATTATCATGGCAGCAAAAAAGAAAGCGGCAAAAAAGAAGAAGAAATAACTTTCTTCTTGAGTACTCCCTTGTATACTGAAGGGGAGATACGCGCATAACTCCGCCCCATCATGGGGCGGAGTTGCGTTTTACGCGGGATATGCACCTCTTGTAGAAGTTGTCGTTTTGTTCATAATGGACAGGTATGAACTTTCTGCGAGCCCTCATGGGAGACGCCAATGCCGCGACCATTCGAGCGTTTCAGGTGCGCGTGCGCGCCATCAACGAGCTTGAAAAACAATACGCCGCGCTGTCGGACATTGAGTTGCGCGCGCGCGCGCAAGAACTCAGGAGCCGCGTTGCCAAAGAAACTGCGCTTGACGATGTGCTGGAGGAATCGTTTGCCCTAACGAGAGAGGCGGCGCGCAGGACGCTTTCACAGCGCCATTTTGACGTTCAACTGTTGGGAGGCATGGCTCTGCACGAGGGCAAGGTTGCAGAGATGAAAACCGGAGAGGGAAAAACGCTGGTCGCGACGCTGTCCGTGTGCCTGAACGCGCTGGAAGGAAAGGGCGTGCACGTCGTGACGGTCAACGATTATCTGGCGAGGAGGGATACCGTATGGATGGGGCAGGTGTACGAGGCGTTGGGAATGAGCGTGGGGTGCGTGGTAAACGAAGCGTCATATGTATACGATCCCTCGCATACGGCGCAAGACGAGACGAGGGATGAGAAAGGGACGTTTTTGGTGGTGCACGAATATCTGCGTCCCGTTTCAAGAAAAGAGGCGTATGCCGCGGACATTACGTACGGTACCAACAACGAATTTGGGTTTGACTACTTGCGAGACAACATGGCGCGGGATGTTTCACGCATGGTTCAGCGGGGACACCGCTACGCTATCGTGGACGAGGTGGATTCCATTTTGATTGACGAGGCGAGAACTCCCCTCATCATTTCCGCTCCCGATCAAGAGAGCTCTCACCGTTATCGGGAGTTTGCCCGCTTGATTCCCCGTCTCGCCAAGGGGAAGGACTATGAGGTGGACGAAAAGATGCGTGCCGTCACCCTGACAGAAGAGGGTATCAACGCGCTTGAGCGCATGCTCGGGGTGAAAGACATTTATCAAGAGAAGGGGACTCATTACCTCCACCATTTGGAGCAGTCCCTGAAGGCCGAGGTGCTGTTTGTGAAAGACAAGGATTATGTCGTCAGGAACGACGAGATTATCATTATTGACGAGTTTACGGGCCGCCTTCTTCCGGGGCGTCGGTACTCGGGCGGACTGCATCAGGCCATTGAGGCAAAAGAGGATGTGAGGGTGC
>CAZYKY010000029.1:3151-5422 GCA_964648405.1 uncultured Candidatus Saccharibacteria bacterium | reverse complement strand
GCCATTCTCGCCACGATTATCGCTTTTGCAAAAATCTCTCCGCCAGCTGGCGGACCGGCAGCATGGCTTTTGGTGCCCTACATTCTTTGGGTCAGTTTCGCCGCTTATTTAAATTATTCCATCTATGTCCTCAATTAACATACTTGATGTATTCGGGCTATTCTTGTTCATTGCCGGTTTTGTCATTGGTCTTGGCGCCGTGACGGTGATAGATATCCACGGCTTCCTCGGCAGAAAGTCCTCATACTGGACCGAGGCGACAACCCGCACCCACAAAGTGACGAAGCCGATGATCTGGGCCGGCATCATGCTTGCCGTTGTCGGCGGCCTTATTTTTTACCGCGAACAAAGTTTTTCCGGCATTCCGTTCATCCATGCCATAATCGCGCTGGTTCTCATTGTGAACGGCTCTTTCCTCTCTTTTAGGGTCAGTCCTTTTTTGCTGAAGCGCGAACAAGAAGGACGATCGGGAGATCTTCTGCCATCTTCTTGGCAGAAGAAAATTATAGCGGGCCTCATTGTGTCCGACATCGGCTGGTGGGGCGGACTGCTTCTGCTTGTTGTGTATCTTCTTGGCCGATAAACACCCATACAAAAAAAGATCGTAAAAGAGATGCTTGTGCACAGATAGGCGTCAGGTACCCGACACCTGTTTTCCCAAGATGGCGGTTTTTTGATATGCTTCACATACTAAGAGTAGCTGTAAAACAATGCGGTTCATTCAGGCGAATATTTTTTTGTATTTTTTTCTTCTGATTTTGGGGGTCAGCGGGTTCTTTTTTGCCGTTCTATGGCCGCACGCCCTGGGATTTTACTCTTTTATAACATTTGCGGCGGCCGGAGGATTGGGCGTTGCTTGTTATATTTACACCACCAAGAGGTCTTATGCGAAACTTGTCTGTCCCGTAGGATCCGATTGCAACGTTGTGATAACAAGCCGCTATGCTAAGTTTTTGGGCGTGCCGTTGGAATACTGGGGCATGTTCTACTATTCCATTGTTGTTATCGCCTATGCTATTTTAATTTTTTCTCCTCGTCTGCTTTCTGCGCCGCTTTTGTCGGGACTGATGGCGCTTACTGCCGCCGCCTTTCTTTTTTCTCTCTATCTGTTATTTGTGCAGGCGTTCCTTTTGCGGCAGTGGTGCATCTGGTGCCTTCTCTCCGCCATGCTTTCCATCGCAATTTTTATTGTTTCTCTCGCCAGCCTGGATTTTGCGGTGTCGTTTTTGGAAGAAATGGCCGGTGTGGTTGAAATTGTTCGCGTTCTGGGTTTTGTATTGGGAATGGGGGGAGCGACAACCGTCGTGTTGCTTTTTGCGAGATTTATGCGCGATCTCGATATTGACGAACACGAATTGCACACGCTTAAGAGCATTTCAGAGATTGTCTGGCTCGGGCTTGCCTTTATTTTGGTGAGCCAGTTTGTTTCCTATATTGTTGCCGCCGAGGCGTTGTCGCGGTCGGGGCTCTTTGTAGCGCAGACCGTTGCGTTGTTTGTCGTTGTTGTCAGCGGAGCGATTCTGATGATAGTGTTTGCCCCCCTGCTTTCAATCATTCCTTTTACGGAGCCCCCGAGAGGTCATCGCCACTCTCCGCTTGAATCCTTGCGGAAACCGCTTTTTATTGTTGGCTCGATCGTTCTCTCGTCTTGGTATTTTGCTTTTGCTGTCAGCTATCTGCCGGAATATACATTGAGCGCTCTCTTGCTCGCGTACCTGGCGGTTCTTGCGGTATCAATGGCGGCGGCATTATTCTTAGAGAAGCGAATCCGCGCGAGCAAACTCAAACATAAACAAATGTAGCAAACTTGGTTCGGCTAAGTTTTCTCGCCAGACACCAACTGCCGTTTGACTTTTTCTTATCCACAGAGTATCCTCGGCACAGTAAAAAGGATGAGAGGAGGTGAAGAGGATGTATATGAAGACTCTCGCGGGGGAGACCCTGCGAGAGGCAATACAAAGGGCAGCCACGCTGGCTCTTCGTGAGGGGGAGGCGACGAGCTTCCACTTCAACGGGGTTGTCGTTGTGGTGCCCCCCGACAGTGACCTGCTCTCCGGGTTTTGCGACGAGGGAACCCGAGTCCAAAAGACTCGGGAGATTAAGAGAAAGTATCAAAAAGAGTTAGCTAGGTTATAATGTAATGTGCTTTTCTCGCGCAGGCTCCTCCCAGACATGTTTTGGGAGGAGGTTTTTTGTACATATTGTTTACGATAGGGTTCGTATCTTCACCTTGGTCGGAACAAGTTTAGCGTCACCAAAAACTTGGTACGG
>CAZYKY010000029.1:0-3051 GCA_964648405.1 uncultured Candidatus Saccharibacteria bacterium | reverse complement strand
CGATGGTGTATGATAAACGGCACTATGGGAAAACGAAGAACGGCGCTTGTCAAAAAGACGCACTATACAAAGAGGGGGCCGAAACGGCTTGCGGCAAAAAAGAGAATGCTTGAGATACGAGCAATGAAGCCGGCCGCCCGCAAGAAGATTCTCGCGGGGAAATAAAAAAGGTACCTGACACCTTTTCTTTTCAGGCGCGGGCGTTTTTCAGGGCGTGTGTCCACCACAGGAGCTGGGCAATCATGGCGTCCGCCTTTTCCGATTGCAATTTGAAAAGATCCTCAACATCTGCCTTGCCGAACAGCACGGGGAAGTACTGTTCTCCGGGAATGTGCACGGCGTTTCTGATGGGCGCCATCTGAAGTTCAATGGCGTTGAGGCGGAGCTGTTCAACGGCGCGCGCGCCGCCAACGCCCCCGTAGCTCACAAATGCGACGGGTTTATTGTTCCATTCTTGGTATACCCAGTCGAGAGCGTTTTTCAACACGCCGGACGTTCCGTGGTTGTATTCGGGCGTTACCAGAACAAAGGCGTCCCCTTCGGCAATTTTTGCGGTAAAACGCGCGACCGCCTCGTTTTTGTAGGGCTCTTGCTTATAGGCCGGACTTGTCGGTTCGTTAAAAAACGGCATATCGTAGTCGCGCAGATCGAGCACCTCGGGTGCAACCCCCTTTTGTTTCTCGAGTTCTTTTGCAATCCACAGGGAGGCCTTGTCGCTGAAGCGGCCCTCGCGGGTGCTACCGGCGATTACTTTTACGGCAATATTCTCATGATGCGTCATATGATTTATGTGAACGAGTTGATACCTGCGAGAATGCATTATACAATGCATGAGACATTATTACCATAATCATTAGTAGTATGGACGAGCAACAACATCGCGCGACGCAGGGCAGCACCATGATGGTTCCGGCGGCAATCGTGATTGCCGGCGCGCTCATCGCGGGAGCCGTGTATTTCGGCAGTCAGAGAGATGCGTCGGGTGTTACCTCGCCGGCCGAGGCGCGACAAGAGGAGGCGAAACTTCTGGCGGCGCTTGACACCATGACGCCGGTTACGAGCGATGATCATATTCGCGGTAATCCGGACGCACCGGTGAAGATTGTTGAGTATTCCGACACCGAGTGTCCGTTCTGCAAAAATTTTCATGCAACCATGCAAGAGGTCATGAAAGAATACGGAGCATCGGGCAAGGTTGCCTGGGTTTACCGGCAGTTTCCGCTCGTTCAGCTTCACTCCAAGGCGCCAAAAGAGGCCGAGGCAACGGAGTGCGCTAACGAGCTTGGAGGGCCTGACGCTTTTTGGGCGTATCTTGACCGCCTGTT
The DNA here is from genome assembly GCA_964648405.1 of uncultured Candidatus Saccharibacteria bacterium. Taxonomy (GTDB): domain Bacteria; phylum Patescibacteriota; class Minisyncoccia; order Minisyncoccales; family UBA10102; genus CAZYKY01. The sequence continues at coordinate 1,726 of CAZYKY010000029.1, read as the reverse complement.
TGAGGTGACGCCTTCGAACGACGGTCTTGATATGGCGGAGCTCCCAAAGATTGCCCGATATGTCGGACTTGACGAGGGAAAGTTCAACGCCTGTCTCGCGCTCGGCGCGCAGGCAAAGCGCGTTGAGGAAGACGCAAACAACGCCATGGCGACCGGCGGCAACGGAACGCCCTGGAGCATTGTGGTTGCAAAGAACGGAAAGAAATACCCCTTGTCTGGCGCCCAGCCGTACGCCTCGGTGAAAGAATTAATCGAGCGCGCGTTGCAGGAAAGATAATTCCCGTTGTCAAAAGGGTGGACAGTTTGCGTATTCTGTGGCAAGATTGCTATTCACGAAATGGAACGCATTGAACAACACAGCCACGGGCAGAAAGAAAGTTTTGACGGATTGGGAATAGCTCCGAAATTTTTGGAAACGTTAAAGCACCTCGGATTCACGATCCCCACGCCCATCCAATCGCAGGCGATTCCCGTTGCCATTGAAGGCAAAGACATCGTGGGCATTGCGCAAACAGGCACCGGCAAGACGCTTGCTTTTGGCGTACCCATGATTCAGCTTCTCGAGCAGCGTCCCGCCTCCAGGGGGCTCGTCATTTTGCCGACGCGCGAGCTTGCTTTGCAGGTGGACAGGGCGCTGGGAAGAATGGGGCGGATCCGTACGGCGGTTCTGATTGGCGGCTCGTCGATGCGGTTTCAGATGCAGGACCTTGCAAAAAACCCGCGCGTGATTGTTGCCACGCCCGGGCGTCTGATTGACCACCTTAAGCAAAAAACACTCACGCTTCGCGCGGTGGAAATTGTTGTGCTCGACGAGGCCGACCGGATGCTCGATATGGGGTTTGCTCCCCAGATCAACGAGATTTTTCGCGCCCTGCCCAAAGAGCGCCAGATGATGCTGTTTTCAGCCACGATGCCCCCAGAGATCATGAAGATCGCCTCCAGTTATATGCGCCTTCCCGTCCGCGTAGAAATAGCCCCGACCGGCACAACCGCAGAGGGGGTGACGCAAGAACTTTTTATTGTGCAGAGAACGCAGAAATACGCCCTTCTGCTGAAACTGTTGGAGAGCTATCGCGGGTCAACGCTTGTGTTCAGCCGGACAAAGTACGGGGCAACAAAGATACTCCGCCAACTCAAGGCAAACGGGGTCAATGCCGCGGAAATTCATTCAAACCGTTCGTTGAGCCAGCGCAAAGAAGCGCTGGACGGATTTCGGACAGGCAGGTATCGCGTGCTCATCGCAACCGACATCGCCTCTCGCGGGATTGATGTGAGAGGCATTGAACTGGTGGTGAACTTTGACCTGCCGTCCACCTCGGACGATTATGTGCATCGCATCGGCCGGACGGCTCGTGCGGGGGCGAGAGGGCACGCCATTACGTTTGCAATGCCCGACCAGACAAAAGAAGTGCGCGATATTGAGCGCCTGATCCGAAAAAACATTCCGGTTTCAAAACTGCCCGAACTTCCCCAGCTCCACATGGTACAGGCGGACGCCCCGTCGTTTTCCCGAGATCGGTTTCGCTCTCGGCAGGCCGGATCTCCCCGGCCATTTCGGCAGTATCCCCGCACTCCGCACACAAGATAACACCCCAACAAACTTGAGAATATTGGGGTATTGTTGGTAGTATAAACGCCATGAAATCACACGCAAAAACAATAGTGATCTGCTCAAGCGCGTCGTTTTATGGGCGGGCGCTTGAAATAGAGGAAGAGCTTGTAAAAA
>CAZYKY010000028.1:0-5639 GCA_964648405.1 uncultured Candidatus Saccharibacteria bacterium | reverse complement strand
TAAAAGTTTTCCACTCTTGACACGCATTGATGACGTGAGAGAATGGCTAAATACATTCTTCACATTGAGGTCGTCAATGTCAAAATTTTTTTGTGGTAATTATTTTTCGGTCGAAGAAGCCAACGCTTGCGCGGTCTGGCTTTTTTAATTTTCTTAACCACTAGTATGCACACACTCAAACACATAGGGGCGGGGGTTCTGGCGGTCTCCGCCATGCTGCTGATCTCGGCGGGGATTCTGTTTACCATGCCCCAGGTCGCAAACGCGGTGACGATTAACAGTGTTACGGGGGTTGACAGCGACACGACGGGTCCCGGGCTTGATGGCAGGGACTTTTCTGTTTCCTGGGTTCCCGGCACCCAGCCCGCGGGGTATGCGGGAACAAAGCTCTATATTCTGCCGAGCGCCACAACCGTTACGGCGGGAAACGTGCAGACCACCGGATGCGGAGGGGTTGCCTGCCAAGACAGAGGGTTCTTCTTTATGTTTGAGATGAACCAGTTCATAGTGCCCCAGTTCATGACCACGGACAGCGCGGGAGCCGTGTGGAATGCTGGAACGCAGTACAAGGCGTGGGTGTTTATTGATGCGACAAGCGACGAAATTTTCAGCTCGGCGGCATTTACCGTTACATCAGACACCGTTACAGACACCGCTCGTCCGTTTATTGACCATGTGCCTGTGCATGCGGCGACTGCCGGGGTAAACGCGATTATCAACTCGTTTGTGTTTGACGACCAGACGACCGCCTCGGGATTCGCCTCCGGAGGAGTGAACGGAGTGTTTGACATTTTCTACGGGGCGACGCTTACCGTAACGGAAAGCACGGCAAACGGCGTGCTGGTAAACGGAAACTTATTTAAGTTTACCGTGCCCTCTTCCGCGGTGCCCGCGGCCGGCGGCGCATTTCAATATTATCTTAAAGCGCAAGATGCGGCGGGTAACGCGAATTTCTTTTGCGCGAACCCTTCCGCAGCGACCGCCGCTGACTGCAAGGCCTCTCCATTTGTCGTAAATACCGTTACTGCGGGGGTTCGGACACTGGCAGGAACAATTTTCCAGAACTCGGGAGGGTCAACGAGCGCGCTTTCGGGGGCGTATGTGTTTGCGGGAGGGTATGCCTCCGCGGCCGTAACGTCTGCAACGGATGGGACATATACGCTTGCGGGACTGCCCAACAACGACGCCTTTGACGTGACCGCCATGAAGGCCCAGTACACAAAGAGCAAGCGGTTTGAGACCGTGGGAACCTCAAATGTCACCGGTATCAACATGAACCTGAACCAGGGGGAGATGATGTTCAGCGGTCCCGTGCAGGGAGGGTCCGGTCCATCATCCGGAGGAGCTCCCCATGTTGTATTCTCGGGTCCGTCGGAAAATGTGTTTGGAGTCATCATTACCGAGAAGGTGCGCGTTGGATTTGACCAGACGCTCAACGCAACGACGGTAAACGACGCGAATGCGGCGGACGCGGGAAGTCCGGTGTATCTCACAACGGACGACGGAACCACAAAAGTGGCCGGGTCCACCCTCTACTGCGCGAACGCTTCTGCAGCCGGGTGTTCGTCTCTGTACACGGGAGATCAAAACACCATTTTGTTCACCCCGACATCCAGCCTTACCCCCAGCACCTTCTATACATTTGTGATTACGGAGGCGGTGACGAGCCAGACGGGCCAGTCCGTTGAGGGGAACAGGCCCGGAGGAGGGCACCGGTTCTCGTTTACCACGGGGGGGACGGCCTTCTCGGGTTCGCAGGTAACCTCAAACTTCGGTTCAACGGGAGCGTATATGCCCCCGTATGTGCAAAGCACAACTCCGGCTCCCGGCATGAGCATTTCTTCAAACACGAAACTTCTCCTGGAGTTCAACAAGAGGATGAATACCGGCACAATTACCACGAGCAATGTCCAGCTGGTGAAACTGCCCTCTACCGTCATTACCACCACCCTCTCCACGGATTCCACGGAGCAGAAGTTTGTGACGGTGACTCCCTCCGCCTCTCTTGCGGCGGGGGAGTATGAGTTGCGCGTCAAAGGAGCGGTTGCAGACACCTCGGGCGTTTCCATGATGCCTCCCGACCAGGCCGCAACGAACGCGTTTGTCGTACACTTTACGGTTTCCGGATCCAACGACACGACGGCTCCCACAATTTTCCCGATGGTTACCTCCGGCACCGTTGGAGTCACCGTAAACTCAAAGTTTCAGTTCGGACTTTCAGAGCAGGCCATGATAGACACCCTTACGACCTCAAATGTGACGCTTGCAAGGGGCTCAACCAGCGTGTCGGCGTCCGTCAAGTATGATCCTGCGGGGAACATGGTTTCGGTGATTCCCGATTCGGCGCTTGCTCCCAACACCGTGTATACGGTGACGTTTGGAACGGGCATAACCGATCTTGCCGGAGTCGCCCTTGCCTCGACCCAGGCCTTTACGTACACAACGGGCGTTGCCGACACTACCGCGCCAAAGGTGACAGATGCGAGGTGTGACGACAACACCTGCGCCATATCGTTCAGCGAGCGCATGAACCAGCACACGCAGGTTGACGCAAACTATGCCACGAGCGTTCTCAAGCCCGCGAACATTACCGTGGACGTCACATCGGACGGGGCCGCCGCGAAGATGTTGAGCGAACTAAGCAACGTTACCCTGTCATACAACTCTGAAAACAACCAACTCACCATCAAGGGACTTGCCGGAAGCGTGATTGCCCTGACATCGGGCAGCAGCTTCACGTTTACGGTCAACAGCGGAGTGACGGACCTTTCGGGCAACGCAATCGGCGCGACGAACAACGCGTGGAGCGGAAAGGCGGAGTCCAGCGCGGCCACGTTTGGAAGCTTCGGAGGCGGGGGAATGTTTGGCCCCCCGACGGCAATCGCCCAGGGCGGCACGAGCGCCTTTAAGCCCGAAGGATTCGGAAATTTCAGCGCCTCGCAGTTCGCGTTCGGACAGGCGGACGAGGCCTTCCCATTCAATCAGACGGCGGGCCAGGATGTGAATGTCTTCCATGCGCGGTTTAATCCGGGGGTCGTTTTGCAGAACAGCGATAGCGTGGTTCTGACCTTCCCAACCGGAACAACCATTGCAAATGCGGTAAAGGACGACTACTCCCCGTTCAAGAACGACGCCAACGAGATGGGATCGGGCACGGTTACTCTGGGAACGCTTGCCGTTGATACCACCGCGCTCACGGTTACCATTCCTCTCGCGATTACGGGGACGCCCGGGGCGAACGACAGCTATACCTTTGATCTGAAAAAGATTACGAATCCGTCAATTCCCAAGGGGCCCGAAACCGGAGGATATACCGTGGGAATCAAGGTGATGAGGGCGGGAAGCGCGGTTGTGAACAAGACCTCCATGCCCTACTTTATCAGACAGGGGGGGAGCAGGAGCATCACCGTGAACATCTATGCCGGAAGCCAGGCGAGCCCGATCTCGGGGGCGACCGGAAATGTCTTTGTGTTCGGGGGAGGACCTTCCGGGCCCATGGACAAGCAGGTGACGCTTACCAACGGGATAATTTCTGCCGTTGACGGAACCTCCGCGGTGAGCCTTGTGTATTCAAACCTCAACGACGGATGTTACGGATTTGGCACCGAGCCCCAGGTGACGCTTGGAAGCAACGACTACTTTGGACAGATGAGCCAGGAGCCCGTGTGCGTGGACTCAACGAACACCTCGCGCACCAAGAATATCGTGCTTACCTCGGCCGCGGGATCCGCTTCGGTTGACTTGACGGTCAAGTTGGCCGGTATTGCGAGTTTCAACGGAACGGATGTTGACATATTCGCCGGAGGACCGGGAAGATTTGTGAACAAAACTCTGACAGGATTGGGCGTTCCCGATGTTGCCGGATACACTCTGCGCCTCCCCTCAAACGGAAATTGGCATGTGGGCGTTGGCCCCGCCATGCCAAAGGGCGCCTCGGGCAAGATGATGACCCAGCTTCCGGGCAATCCTCCCCCTCCCGTTGATCTCGAGGTTTCGGGAGTGGGCACAGACACTCCGAGCATCACTATTGGCAGATTCAGCCCTGCGGGGGTCAGCTTAAACTCTTCAACCCGGACGCTTACCATCACGTTTACCTCGGCCGATAAAGTGGTATCCGGAACCGTTACCGACGGAACCAACGGCCTGCAGAGCGTGAACGTCTTTATGCACGCGCAGGGTTTTGGCTCTCCCGCCTTCACCAGCACGGACGCCACGGGGGCGTTTACCCTGAACGTTTCCGACTACGGACCCTACGAAATCGGGGCGTTCAAAGATGGGCTTCCCCCGACATTCCAGAACATTGACATTCAGCCCGACGGATCAGACGCGGGAACGGATCCGGACATTTACTACAAAGGAAAGCAGATTACCGGACTGAACCCTCTGGTGCTCAAAATCAAGAAAGCCGACTACTCAATTTCGGGAAAGGTGCTTGACGCCTCCAACAACCCAATCGGATATGCGCCTGTGTTTGGGAGCGACGCCGATGGCAACTTTGTGCCAGGAGGGACGGATTCCAACGGAAACTACACCCTCTTTGTCGCGGCGGGAACGTGGACTCTGCGCTCAGAACTTCCTCCCGACAAGACGGACGCCTGCGGAACGTTCACTAAGACGGTCGTTGTTACCACCGAGAGCAAATCAAGCCAGAACATCACTCCAACCACGGGAACATGCGTTACCTTGAGCGGAACCGTGAGTATTGGAGGAAGCGCACAAGCGAACGTACCCGTGTTCATTGACGAATGGGATGCGACAAACAGCAGGCCGGTTGCGGCGGGAGGATTCAGGGGAACCTCAACCAACAGCAGTGGCGCGTACAGCGCGAAGGTTGCGGGCAACAAGACCTACCGCATAGGAACATTTAGCCCCGACACGGGAGAAATATCCACCACGCAGGCCGTGCTTGCAGCGGACATTACCGCGAACCTTACGGTTGCTTCCACCGGAACCATCACATTCAACTTCAACGGTGGAACGAGCTCCATGAACGCCTTTGTGGAGGTGAAGAAATCGGACAACAAGGCGACCCGCCTCGGGAAGCCAAAGAACGGGCTCGATTCAAACCTTGTCATGACGGTGCCCGCGGGAACGTACGACTACTTTGTTGATGTATTCGGGGCGAGCAAGTTTACGGGCCAGGTGGCAACAGGAAACACCGCAACCATCAATCTTACGAGCACTACCATGGTGACTCTGAGCGGAAACGTAAAAGACAGCAATGCCGCGAACGTGTCGGGCGTGCTTATCACCGCAAAGGACTCGGGCACCGGTCTGGTGACGACCACAACAACGGACGCGAGCGGGAACTATACCATGAATGTGAAGGCGGGGACATATACCGTGAATGCCTCTCGCGCCGAGTATGTTCCGGGGTCTTCGGGAGCGAGCGTTTCGCTCGCCGAGAGTGCGGCAAACTATGATTTTGGAGGAACGGCTCCCGATCAGCCAGCTCTCAACAAGGCGGGGAATGTGATCCGCGGGACGGTGTATGCCTCCAACGGGACAACGGCCATGACCGACGGGTTCGTCACCGGAACAAGCAGTACGGGATTGGTGGTGACCGTTCCGGTTGACCCTCAAAACGGAGCGTACTCCCTGCCTGTGGTGAACGGCACCTGGACGGTTGCCGCCAAAGG
>CAZYKY010000027.1:0-6023 GCA_964648405.1 uncultured Candidatus Saccharibacteria bacterium | reverse complement strand
GCCCCCTCGCGTTTTCGCGTTGCGGCGGGGCGCAAAAGCAAAGCAAAAACCGTGGAAGTGGAGTAAAAAAAGTCGGAGGCCTGCCCGCCGATAGGCGGGTCTGTCCTCCGACATTATTGCCGACCCCTAGAACAGGGGGTCGCAAACGATGCAATATTGTACCGTAAAAAACTTCCTTTTTTGTATCTCTTTTTGTACCCCCTTTGCCTCGATCCCTTTAAGATCCACTGCTCGGATTGTCACTCCAAGTCGGATCTCGTCGATTTGAACAATTTGTGTAAGTTTGTTTTGGAACAGCGCGGGTTGATGCAACCCGCACATCTCGCAAACCCCGTGGGTCTGCAGGGGAATTGTTTGGTATCTAAACCCAACCGTATAAAGTCGGGTCCCAAACTTCACGATTCCGGTTTTTATAAACACCCCAATTCCTCCCTTAATTTCGTACTGGGTGGTACATATACCAACAGTATTCAAAACAGTCAATGGCGGACTCCATCAAGAAGGAAAGTAACTGGCTTTTAAAAGAGAAATACGGGGGCGTGCACGGCCCCGTATTTTTGAGGGATGTTGAACGGCTCAAAAAAGGCGAGCCGGTTGATTACGTGATAGGGTTTAGGGAGTTTTTGGATTGCAAAATTGATTTATCTAAAAAAGCATTTATTCCGGAGGCGGAAACGGAGTATTGGGCGGAGCAGGCAATTGGGGAGATACAAAAAGACGGGAGGGCGTCCATGCGATGTCTTGATATGTTTGCGGGGTCGGGGTGCGTTGGCATTGCGGCATTGCGGCATATTCCGTCGGCGCGCGTGGACTTTGCGGAGAAATATAAAAAGTTTTGTTTGCAGATTGCCATAAATCTTAAACTGAACGGCATGTCGGGCGGACGGTGGCGCGTGTTTCAATCAAACATATTTTCAGCCGTCAGGGACTCTTACGATTACATATTCGCGAATCCTCCGTATGTCGCCCCGTCGCGCGCCCATCTGGTGCAAAAATCCGTGGTGCGTTGGGAGCCAAAACAAGCGTTGTTTGCCGAGAAAAACGGCCTCGCGCTCATTGAAACATTCCTTTTGCGAGCAAAAGGCCATCTGAACCCGGGAGGAAGAATGTATATGGAGTTTGACTCGTGGCAAAAACCGGCAATTGAGCGGATGGTGCGACGCTTTGGATATGGGGCGTACGAGTTTCGCAAAGACCAATACAAAACATGGCGGTATATTGTCATTGCACCGTAAATTTGCACTATGAAAATACATTTGATACACTAATTTCATTAGGAACCGAAGGGAGGTGTTGAGATGAAGAGCATCATCATCCGCCCCCCGGTGTGGAGGGCGGTTAAAAGAATAGTAGAGGCCTCCTTGCGGAGGCCTGGCAAGTAAACAAAAAAGGGCGCTGACCTTCGGGGAGGCGCCTTTGTCGTTTCTTGGAGTTTCCTGTACCATGGAGTCCATGAGAGACGACATGATACGCGTTGACAAGGAGGCGAGAAAGGAGCACAGCCGCGACGCGAGCTTGTTTGAAATATTGCCCAAAGCGGTCGCTTTTCCGCGCAATGCAAAAGAGGTGTGCGATCTGGTGAACCATGCCAGGGAGCAGGCGCGAGATGGCGTCTCTCTCACCTGCTGGTCGGGAGGCACCGATATGGCGGGAGGGCCGCTGGGGGAGTCGGTTGTTGTGGATATGACGGGGCTCAACGCGATCGTGGAGGTTGGGAACGATTCCGCCGTTGTTCAGCCCGGGGTGTTCTATCGCGATTTTGAAAAAGAAACGCTCAAGAAAGGCATTTTTTTGCCTTCGTATCCCGCCTCCCGCGAGATTTGCACGGTCGGGGGGATGGTTGCAAACAACGCGGGGGGAGAAAAAAATCTTGCGTACGGCAAGACCGAGCGGCATGTCAGAGCATTGGAGGTGGTTCTTGCGGACGGCAAAACGCACCGGCTCAAGAAACTTTCTGCAGACGAGTTGGCGGTAACAATGCGAGAAGAAGGATTTGAGGGAGATGTGTACCGCAAAACATACCGCCTGCTGGAAGACAATTTCAACCTCATCAAATCGCGCCGCCCGAACGTGTCAAAAAACTCGGCAGGGTATGCCTTGTGGAACGTCTGGGACAGAAAGCATTTTGACCTTGCGCAGTTATTCGTCGGCTCGCAGGGAACGCTCGGAATCATCACCGAGATTACGGTTGCGCTGGTGCGGCCAAAAACACATTCGGCAATGGTTGTTTTATTCTTAAACGATCTCAAGCGCTTGCCCGGCGTCATTGAGGCGGTGCTCAAAGAGGGGCCGGAAAGCTTTGAATCATACGACGACCATACGCTCAAACTCGCCTTGCGATTTTTTCCTGATTTCGCAAAAGTGCTCGGCGCGCGCGGGATCGTATCGTTGGGAGTTCGGTTTCTGCCCGAGTTCTGGATGATGATTACCAAAGGAGCTCCAAAACTTGTCTTGCTCGCGGAGTTTACCGGAGGGTCGAGCGAGGAGGCGGTTGGCAAAGCGGAACGGGCGTTGGGAGAGGCAAAGGCGCTTGGGATCGGGGGGCGTCTGGAGGCGACAAAGGCGGGGCGGGAGAAGTATTTTGCCATTCGCAGGGAGAGTTTCAACATTCTGCGCCACCACCTGAAAAATTTGCGGACGGCCCCGTTTATTGACGACATCATCGTGCGTCCCGAGTTGCTCGCGGAGTTTCTTCCGAAACTTGAGGCGATTCTCGCTTGCTATCCAAAACTTGTGTACACCATTGCCGGGCACGCTGGAGACGGCAATTTTCACATCATTCCGCTTGTGGATCCCAAAGACCCCTCGCTTCCAAAAACCATTGAGGAGTTGTCGCGCGCGGTCTACGGCCTTGTGCTGGAATACGGCGGGTCCATCACTGCCGAGCACAACGACGGGCTCATCCGCACCCCGTTTCTTGAACAGATGTACGGAAGCGAGATGGTTGGATTATTCAGGGAGATCAAGAGAATTTTTGACCCCAACGGCATATTTAACCCGAATAAGAAGGTTGATGGGACATTGTCCTATGCCTTGTCCCACCTTCGCAAGGATTGAACATGGGACGGATTTGACAAAAGAAATCTGACGGATAGAATGAGTGCGTCGTGAACGTTTAACACGCAGAGTCGAGAGGAAGTCGGGTCAGTCCTGGGTTTTGACAAGGACGATCCCGCGCTCCCCCGGAACAGTGAAGCCTGATCTTCTGGGCTCTGCGCCATATGAGTTGCAAAGCGATTCTCTCGAGGGAGGAGGTCGCCCCGTTTTTACGCTCTCTTTCCCTTGGGGCGTTTTGTTTTTTATGAAAAGACACATCCTTATTATATTGGGCGTAAGCGTTGCGGCGATTTTCGCTCCTGCGTTTGTCCAGCGCTCTTGGCACGACTGGGAGGCGGCCCAATTGCCCCCGCCCGCAAGCGAGGAGGCGGGCGGCGTTTCTGTTTCTGTCGTTCAGCCCAAAGAAGAACATCGCGTAGAGGAGGTCTCTGTGTTTCTTGCGGCGGAGGGTAAAAGCATTGAGGTTCGGGTTCCCGAGGGGTCAAGCGTGTATGACGTGATGCGCATTGCCGGGGATACAATGGGGTTCCAATTTGAGGGGAGGGAGTTTGCAGACCTTGGATTCTTTGTTGAGTCGGTGAACGGAAAAAAGCAGGACGGGATACGAGGGTTGTACTGGATATACAGAATAAACGGGCAAAAGGCAAAGGTTGGAGTTTCGGGGCACAAGGTCAAGAAAAACGACGTAATTGAGTGGAGATATGAAAAAGAAGAATAGCATGCTGCGCGTTATTCTGTGCGCGGGTATCGTGGCGTTGGGGGTGGCGTTCGCGCCCGAAGCACGGGCGGAAACGGCGACGGCGATATTTTCCGTGCGCTATCAAGATATACTGCTTCTTGACCACCAAAGCGTTGATATTCCCGCCGTCGGGACGGTGACCATAAGCACACAAGACGGAATTGAGCGGGTCGTGAACGCGCAGAGCGTGCTTGGCATGCTTATCTCGCTTGACCGTGCCAACGACTCCTTTCGCATTTCAAAAGCGACCTATTATCCGTGGTCTCCTCCCTCGGTGTATGTGAACTGCATATTTGTTGAGAGTCCGCAGACGGACGCGTGCGAGAACTGGCTCTACGCGGTGAACGGCCAGGACCCGCAAATTGGCATGGACGCCTATGTACCGCAGGCGGGAAGCCAGGTGTTTTTGTATTTTGGCGTCTCAAAACGGGTGAGCGCGGCAGGAACGTCGGTTGCGCCCGACTCTCCCTTTACCCTTGCCTCCCAGCAGTATCTTTTTGAAACAAACGAGTGGGGTCCGTTGGGCGGAGTGACTATTGGGATCACGCAGCCGAACCTTGCAGACCCCTTCTCTCCCGTTGAGGTCGTTACCGCGGCTGTTGACGGAGTGGGCAACGCCGTGTTTTCGCTCGCGGGCGTGGGGCGGTACGACGCGGGCATCAAAGAGGATTACTACACATTTAAACTTCCCATCACCGTATACAACCCCATCGGCGGCGTCATCTCCGCCGTAGCGGCGACCGCTGTAGGGGGGACAGTCCCCCCTACGCCCGCGACGCCTGCGGCCGTAAGGGTTGAGAAGGCGGTGGAGTTTCTTTTGTCCTATCAAGACGGCGACGGATCGTTTTTGCAAAGCCAGCGGCTGACCGATTGGGCGGCAATTGCCCTGGGAGCGCACGATTCTGCGGGATCTGCCGCAGGCAGGGTGCGCTCGTACCTGCTGGCCAATCCCGACCCCGGGCCTTTGCCGACCGATTTTGAGCGGCGCGCCATGGCGCTGATGGCGCTTGGGGTAAACCCGTATAACGGCACATCCACGGACTATATCGCAAAGATTATCGCCGCGTTTGACGGAACGCAGATTGGAGACCCCTCGCTGTTCAACGACGACATATTCGGACTCCTTGTGCTTTTGCGGGCGGGGTATGTGCCTGCAGACCCGGTTGTTTCAAAGACGGCGGAGTTTATTGTGTCGAAACAACAGGCCGACGGGTCGTTTATAGGCGTTGATATGACCGCGGCGGCAATTCAGGCGTTGGCGCTTGTACAAGAAAATCCCGGGGTTGCGGGAGCGTTGCAAAAAGCGTCCGCGTATCTTGCTTCAAACATGGGAAGCGACGGCGGGTTCGCAGGAAGCGTAGCCAGCGCCGCGTGGGCGGGGCAGGCGATGAGCGCCCTTGGAAGCGAGGCGAGCATGGTGCGTTCCTACCTTGCCATAAAGCAGGCGGAAGACGGGGGGTGGGCGCCAAGAGAGGCGGCGGGGAGCCGTGTGTGGGAGACCTCATACGCAATTCCCGCTGCGCTCGGAAAACCGTGGGGAGTTATTCTGTCTTCTTTCTCCAAACCCTCCTCCGCTGAAGCTACGGCGGGTAAACCCGCCTCCGCTGAAGCCGTAGGGGTACCCTCCTTCGCTGAAGCTGTAGGGGGGACAGTCCCCCCTACGCGTACGAGGGTGTTTGAGGGGGCGCAGACCGTATCGGGCCTCAACACTTCAAAAGCCGCCCTTATGATTCCCGCGGGGACGGAGTTTTTGCCGGAGGCCGGAGCGGAGTGGGCGGGAGTTCTGGAGGTGAGCGCGGCCCTCTCCCTGGAAGATGTTGCAAAGAGCGTTGACGAGGATACGAGGCGGATGAATCCCAGGGGGTTTGTTGATGTCGCGGCGGGAGAGGGGGTTCGCATTCAGACGACAAAACCCGTGCTTGTTTCCATTCCCGTGTTCAGCGAAAACGGAGCGACGCTTGCCGCGTATGGCAGGCCGGAGGGGGAGGAGAAGTTTTCGTATATTGATATCTGCGTGGTTGATGCGGGGGCGTGCGTCGTTGCCACAAGCCATCTTTCGGAGTTTATCGCTGTCGCCGTATTGCCCGCCTCCGCTGAAGCTACGGCGGGTAAACCCGCCTCTGCCGAAGCCACGGCGGGTAAACCCGTTTCGGTAGTCGTAAGAGAACCCGCCGTTGCCGTAGCGAGACCAGATTTACCCGCCGTAGTTTCGACGGAGGAGGGCCTC
>CAZYKY010000026.1:0-6299 GCA_964648405.1 uncultured Candidatus Saccharibacteria bacterium | reverse complement strand
AACAAAACTTTTCTTTGGTGTGGCGAGCGTTAGCGAGCGGCGGCGGGGCGGAGCGAGTTAGTTCCGCTCAAAAAAGGTTCGGACTTTGTCATATAATTGCACGCATCAGTCTGGGGAAGAATGTGGACGGGTTTCGGACTGGGGGTTTTCGGAAATTTCAAAAATTCGCCGCCAAAGAAAAACTGCTAAACGCAACAGCCCCACGCCGGTATGGCGCAGGGCTGTGTTCATATTCAATTGTAGAGATTATCCCTCCACTACCCGGATGGTAGTTGCCTTTGCTCCGAAATTCTTCGCTTCTTCATAGCCAGGGAACCAGATGTCCACCTGATACTTTTTTCTGGGGTGCATACGGTCTTCCACTACGAACACGCGATTTCCGTACAACTCCGGGAACATGATTTTTGTCCCAAACGGCAAAAAGTTTGCCGCCACGATTCCCTCGCGCACCTGCGTTCCCGCGGCGGTGGTAAAAGGGGTGTCGTCGGTCTGCTCGGGCGTGGAAGAGTAGGCGGTGACAATCACGCTGATCGGGTCCTTCGGCAGACGCGATATGTAGTGGGGCGTAACGGAGAGGAGAGAGGTGTTCTGTACGAGAACGCTTCTCTCCGGCGTACCCGAGGGCTCCTCGTCTGACGCCATAATGGCGTCTTTGCCCTGAGATACTCCGGTGGGAACTCCTCCCATCAGAGAGAAGGCGAGAAACAAGGCGACGATCGGTTTTTGAATTTGCTGCATAATAAAAACCCCTTTTCAGGAGTGTAGGGGCATTATACCCCGCCAGAACAAAAAAGTCAATACCTAGCATAGGGAAATCGTTTTTATCCACAGAACGGGTTGTTTGACAGCAAGGAGTGGGGTGATAAAATGTCCATGGAGTGGAGAGTACTTTTTTGTATGTAATACTTGACAAAGTATACAATATATTGATTTTTCTATGTTTTGTCCCATCTGCAAACACCCTTCCCGGGTGACAAATTCCAGAGAGGCAGATCATGGAAAGGCAATAAAACGGCGTCGCATCTGTACTAAATGTGGCCGTCGGTTTACGACGTATGAACGCATCGAACTGCTCGGGATCACGGTTGTAAAAAGAGACGGGGTAAAAGAGCCCTACTACCGCCACAAGCTGGAGCTTGGAATACGAAAGGCGATGGAAAAGCGTCCCGTAACCGAGGACCAGTTTCAAAAGCTCATCTCAAGCATCGAGCACGACGTGCTCTCTCTCGAAAAAGAAGAGATAAGTTCAGAGCAGATAGGACATTTTGTGCTGTCCCATCTGAAGACGTTCGACCAAATTGCCTATCTACGATTTGCTTCTGTGTACCGCAACTTCCGCACGCCGAAGGCGTTTGAACGGGAGATTGAGAAACTCGAAAAGACCCACTAAAATCCTCTTTTTTTACATGCTTACGCTCACAAAAAAACAAAAGGAAGCGGTAAACTCGTTGTTTTCCGACAACGCCCTGCGGATGATGAAGAAGCGCTACTTGGTTACGGACGAAAAAGGGGTTCAAGAGACCCCCGCCGATATGTTCAACAGGGTTGCAAGCGCGCTGGCCGATGTGGAGAAAACGTACGGAAAAACGGCGCCTCAAACAAAGAAGATATCGGAAGATTTTTTTTCCGTCCTCTCCACCAAAGAGTTTACTCCGGCGGGGCGGACCATGACCAACGCGGGGTCTTCAACGTCTTTAATCGCCAACTGCATTGTTCTTCCGGTGCACGACTCCATGGAGAGCATTTTCCAGACACTCAAAGATGCGGCGCTCCTCCAGCAGGCGGGGTCGGGGCTCGGATTTGATTTTTCGGAGTTGCGGCCGGCGAATTTTCCGACAAAAAAGTCCAGAGGAGTCGCCTCGGGACCCGTTTCTTTTTTGCGGGCGTATGACGCCGCGTTCGCAACCATCAAACAGCAATGCTTTGCGAAGGGCACCCGTATTGTAACGCGGCGCGGCCTTGTCCCCATTGAGGAGGTAGGCGTTGGAGATGAAACGTATACCCAAAAAGGATGGAAACGGATCACAGAAGTATTTTCTAACGGAGCTAGAGAAACGTTGCGATTGACGCTGGATTCAGGATTTTCCATTGAACTGACCCCGGAGCATGAAGTCGCGGTTATTCACGGGAATGCGATTGCGCTCAAAAAAGTTAAAGACCTAACTCCGGAAGATGTCCTGCTCATGAAACTTGGCGACGAAACATCCGGCACTGACGGGAAACGAGAGGAGCTTCAGGTTGTTGCTTACGAGAAGAGCAAGTATACAAGTTTTCAGCTGAAAAAGATTACGCAGCCGGCCCTGTTGGACGAAGATCTCGCTTATTTTCTCGGGTGGTTTTTTGCAGACGGCCATGTTTCAAGGCAAGGTATTGGTCTTGCCATTGCGGATACCAATCGAGAAGAACAACGTGTCAAAAAACTTGCCCAAGACCTTTTTGGACTAACTCCATGCGTGCAAAAATCCGGCGCTGATAAATGCAGGAAAGTTGATATAAACTCACTCGTGCTCCAGAAATATCTTCGTGTGAACGGGCTTCTTAAACAACATGCGTGGAACATTGAGGTGCCCGAGAAGATTCTTCGTTCCCCCGGATCGGTGCAGATGGCGTTTATCGCAGGATTTTTTGACGGAGATGGAGACAATGGAAAAAATTATCGCTTAAATTCCACGAGCAAGAAATTTGTTCAACAGCTCCAGCTGATGCTTTTGGCGAATGGCGTAGGGGCGAAGATCAAGGCAGAGCAGGGAAAAGAAGCGCGTTGGCGGTTGCTGTATCGCGTAGGGATCATCGGGAAGGATTCCACCCGCCGATTCTATGCTTTGACGTCTGGACGCTCCTGGAAAATCAAAAAGAAAGAAGGAGGCAAGGACTTTGGGTGGATTTTTCCCTTTCATCCCATTCGAGATCTTGGCTATTCTTGGAGCGACATCAAACAATTGCACGATGGCGTGCGAAGCACGGTAAGTTGTTCTGTGCTTTCGCACATTCAGCAGAGAGCTTTTTTGCGGCAAGCGGAAACGGCAACGCGCGAAAGAATTGATTGGACCGGCTTTTTGCCTGTGCGTCTGCAAAGCGTTGAAAAAGCCGGCCGACAGGAGGTGTACGATTTTGAGGTGGAGGATATTCACATGATTAACGCGGGACTCTACACAAGTAATTCTCGTCATGGAGCCAACATGGCGATGATGCGGGTTGACCATCCCGATGTTCTTGATTTTATCCGGTGCAAAAACAAGGAGGGAGATATACGCAACTTTAATGTTACCGTAACAATTACCGACGAATTCATGAATGCGGTTGAAAAGCGTCCGCACGAGCAGTGGTATTGTACGTTTAAGGGGGAGAAGTATAAACCCCGAAAAGTGCTTCGTCACGCCACGAGGGCGGTGTACGGCTCCGAAGATATAGACATTACGGCAAAAGAACTTTTCGACCAACTGGTAGAGTCCGCCTGGCTCAACGGGGAGCCGGGCATCGCCTTTCTTGGCACAATCAACGCAACGAACCCCCTCCCCGGTCTCGGGCCCATCGCGGCGTCAAATCCCTGCGGAGAGCAGTTTTTGCATTCGTACGACAACTGCAACCTCGGCTCTTTGAATCTGGCGCTGTTTGTTAAGAAAGGGGCGGTTGACTGGCCACGGCTCAAGTTTGTCGTAAAGACCGCGGTGCGCATGCTTGACAACGTCATTGACCTCTTTGACTTTCCTGTGGCGCAGGTGACGGATTTGGCGCGCAAGAACAGGAGGATTGGGCTTGGGATTATGGGATTTGCCGACATGCTTTACCAACTTGGCATCGGATACGACTCAAAGAAGGGGTATGCCGTTGCGGAGAAGGTGATGGAATACATCCAGCGGGAGGCCCACGCGATGTCTCGGGAACTTGCAAAAGAAAAAGGCGTCTTTCCGAATTTTGCCATGAGCGTGCACGCAAAAAAGAAAACGAATATGCGCAACGCCGCGCTCACCACAGTTGCCCCCACGGGGTCCATCTCCATGATGTTTGACGTTTCGTCTGGTCTTGAGCCGAATTTTGCGCTGGCCTTCGTAAAACAAGACAAAGACGGCAATCAGTACCGCTATTTCAATCGGTATTTTGAGAATGCCCTCAAAAAGATGAAGCTTTCGCAAAAAGATCAGGATGGGATCATGAACGAGGTGATTGAGAAGGGGACCGTCCGGCACATCAGTGCGCTTCCAAAGGCCCTGCGGGACACCTTTGTTGTTTCCATGGATATTTCCGGGGAGAGCCATGTGCGCATGCAGGCGGCGTTTCAGCGGCACGTGGATAATTCCATCTCAAAGACCATCAATTTCCCGAATTCCGCGACACAAGAAGAGGTTGGCGAAAGTTTCATGCTTGCGTGGAAACTCGGGTGCAAGAGCTGTACGGTATACCGAGACGGGAGCAGGAATGTTCAAGTACTCAACATCGGCACGGGAGAACGCGTGGTCTCAACCACGGAGGTTCCCGGCGCGCCGGTAGCCGCAAAGAAAGAAGAACTTCCCATAGACCGCCAACGCCTCGCTCCGCGACTGAGACCCGCTGTCATGTCGGGAAGAACATATAAGATGAAGACGGGATATGGAAATCTCTACGTAACGGTCAACAACGACGAAAAAGGGATTCCGTTTGAAATGTTTGCAACCATCGGGAAAAGCGGAGGGTTTTATCAAGAGCAATCGGAGGCAATCACCCGTCTCGTCTCCCTCTCTTTGCGGTCGGGAATCAAAGTGGAGGAGGTGATTCATAACCTGAAAGGTATTCGCGGCCCCATGCCCGTGTTCACCGAGACCGGAACCATTCTTTCTTTGCCCGATGCCTTGGGGAAGGTATTGGAAGAACATGTCGGCACGACGGCGCGGGTGGAGGAGCTCATACAAAAACCGGAAAATCAGGAGGTTCTCCCCTTCATCAAAGAAGACAAGATGATCGCGGACTTCGGGTTTATGCCCGGATGCCCCGATTGCGGCTCTCCCTTGCACATGCAAGAGGGGTGTATATCTTGCAAGAGTTGCGGGTTCTCGCGCTGCTCGTGATATGTTGTTCTATACCGGAAAGGGAGACGGAGGCGCCTCTCATATCAACGGCAAAAAATATCCGAAGGACTCTTTGATTGCCCAAGCCCTTGGAGAACTGGACGAACTCAACAGCATGCTGGGGGTTGTGCGAAGCGTGTTGAAAAAAAAGAAAATAGCCCCAAAGCTTCTTTCTGTTCAAGAATCCCTCTTTATTCTTCAAGCCCAAATTGCCGGCCTCATGTTTAAAGATGCGCGCTGTCCGCGCATGACGGAGGAGAAGGTGCGCTGTCTCGAAGAAGAGATTCGGGCCATTGAGAACGCGCTCAATCCGGGGCGGGGATTTGTCATTCCCGGAAGCGGCCATGACGCTTCGTGGCTTGACCTTGCGAGGACGGTGGCAAGAAGGGCGGAGCGGAGCGTTGTCGCGCTTCACGCAAAAGAAAAACTTTCCCCGGAAATCTTGTCGTATATGAACCGCCTCTCCAGTTATCTGTACGCCCTTGCCCGGTCGGCCGCGGCGGGTGATAATCGCAAAGAACAAAAACCAACCTATCGGTGATGCTTCCATAAACAAACGCCTATGAATACCCGACTCCTTTTATATTATATGCTTGCCGTTGCGGGGTTTTCTGTTGTCGCGAGGTTTGCTCCGCATCCCGCAAATTTCGCTCCCGTTGGGGCGCTGGCCCTGTTCGCGGGGATGCAGACGGGCAGGGTCTCCCGCTGGGCGCTTCTTCTTCCTCTGGGCGTTATGGCGGCGTCCGACATCTTCATAGGGCTGTACGACTGGCGCATCATGGCCGCGGTATACGCGGGCGTTGCCTGCTATGGCGCAATTGGGTATGCCGTTCGCAACGCAAAAAGCGTCGCCGTCCCGCTTCTTTCGAGCGTCGCCGCCTCAACCCTTTTTTATCTCGTTACCAACGCCGCCGTGTGGGCGTTTTCTCCGCTGTATGAAAAAACGTCCGCAGGCCTTTCTCTTGCTTATTTCATGGGCCTTCCATTTTTCAAAAACACACTGCTCGGAGATCTGTTTTATGCGGGGGTATTTATCGGAGGATATGCCATTTTGACGAGCATGGTTTTTCGCGCGGATTTTGCGCGAGAAAAGACACAATAAACAACAAAACCGCCCCGGCAATCGGGGCGGTTTTGTTACGATGAGCGGGCGATGGGAATCGGACCCACGTACTCTGATTGGCAACCAGATGCACTACCATTGTGCTACGCCCGCCCGATCTGTTTTGTGCCGCGGGAGTGAATCGAACACTCGAC
>CAZYKY010000025.1:0-6306 GCA_964648405.1 uncultured Candidatus Saccharibacteria bacterium | reverse complement strand
AGGCCCGCCTAGGGCGGAATTTCGGCTGTTCCCAGCTCGCTTGACGTGACGGGCGATTATCTTCTATGAACGTAGAATTGATGTTCCCACTGTACGTGCGGATTTCCCGCATACAGCGAGCTCTAGTGCATTTGCTTCTTGATCTCGTGCATTTTCAGTAAACCCTCAGGGGTCTTATGCATGTTTTTGTCCATATCACTGATCAATCTGCAAAATAGCGCGAAATCTTTTTGCTTCGAAGGAAAACGCAATTTGTTTTTTCTAAAGAACGGAATAACCCGATCTTTTAGATGCTGGCGATTTGCGATTTCAAAACGATAACAATTCTGGTGTCGCAGGCGCGTATCTTTTTGAAAATACACGTTTCCGCATCCAAAGAACTTTTTCAGCTCGTCAAGAATTTTCTTATCTTTCTCTATAAGTTTGATAGTAAATCTTGCTTCCGCAATTACTCTGCGTTTTCGCTGATTTGTCGCTTTTGGATCGCGAACATACACCGTAAAACTTCCTTCACCATCTGCAAGTCCAATGACGTAGTCTTTCGTAAGCATTTGCTCTAGAGAGAATCCTTCCCCCCTGTTTACTCTGCGCGGGGTACTATGATTCAGCTGACTTCTGACGCTGCGTAAGTTCATTATATCTCGCCGTTTGGCGGATAACAACATCAGATCTCCTCGGGTTACGCTGTATTCTTTTCCCTGCATCCACTACGAGGATATTCCATGTCTTCCCTATCCTCACCGCCTCCGATAGGTCGACTCCTCTTGTTTTGTATTGGCTGCTGTTTGCATTCAGGCCCTCCGGCGATAACCTCGCGGCGATCGCCTGCCTTTCTGCTACGCTCTCTCCGGGAAAGAGAGGCATGGATTTTAACCATGTAGGATACAGCGCTGCCGAGCGCGTTTTAACTGTGAGTACAAGACCCAGGAACGTATTCATCGCGCCGTGGCTGATGCACGATTACTAGCGATTCCGGCTTCATGAGGTCGAATTGCAGACCTCAATCCGAACTGAGGGGCCGTTTAAGGGATTTGCTTCTCGTTGCCGAGTCGCGTCCCGTTGTCGGCTCCATTGTATCATGTGTGCCGCCCAGGATATCAAAGGGCCACGCGGATTTGGCGTCATCCCCACCTTCCTCCTGGTTGTCCCAGGCAGTTTTCTGTGACACGTAAAACACAGAATGAGGGTTGCGCATGTTACCCGATTGAACGGAGCGCCTCAAGGTACATGCTGACGACAACCGTGCAGCACCTGTCCAACCGTCCTTGTGGGACTGTTTCTCTTTCAAGAAACATCCGATTGAATTTCAAACCCTGGTAAGGTTCCTCGCTTGTTGACGAATTAAGCCACATGATCCACCGCTTGTGTGGGTCCCCGTCTATTCCTTTGAGTTTTAGCCTTGCGGCCGTACTTCCCAGGCGGATAACTTAACGCGTTAGCTTCGCCACGTGAAGGGTCGACACTTCACATAGCTAGTTATCATCATTTACGGCGTGGACTACAAGGGTATCTAATCCTTTTTGCTCCCCACGCTTTCGTCTCTCACCGTCAGGGTTGCCCCAGCTGAATGCCTTCGCTTTCGGTGTTCCTCTTGATATCAACGGATTTCACCCCTCCACCAAGAGTTCCATCAGCCCCTAACACCCTCAAGTCCGGAAGTTTCCCCAGCAGTTCAAAGGTTGAGCCCTTGAAATTTAACCGAGGACTTTCCGAACCGGCTACAGACGCTTTACGCCCAATAAATCCGGATAACGCTCGGGGGCTCTGTTTTACCGCGGCTGCTGGCACAGAGTTAGCACCCCCTTATTCTACAGGTACCGTCATCCCTCGATTGCTCTCGGGATTCTTTCCTGTCAAAAGCGGTTTACAACCCGAAGGCCTTCATCCCGCACGCGGTGTCGCTGGATCAGGGTTTCCCCCATTGTCCAATATTCTCTACTGCTGCCTCCCGTAGGAGTATGGGCCGTATCGCAGTCCCATCGTTGGGGGTCGCGCTCTCACGCCCCCTACCCGTCAATGCCTTGGTAGGCCGTTACCCTGCCAACTAGCTGATAGGCCGCAGGCCCTTCTTGTACCGGATTGCTCCTTTACCCCTCAAGCTTGCGCTCTCGGGGACCATCGGGAATTAGTCCGCCTTTCGGCGGATTATGCCCGTGTACAGGGTAGGTACCCACGTGTTACTAACTCGTTCGCCGCTAGCCAATCCACCTTCTTGCGAAGACAGACGGCCCGCTCGACTTGCATGCATTATCCACACCGCCAGCGTTCATCCTGAGCTAGGATCAAACTCTCAAGAAACACCCTTCGATTCTCCGCCAAAGGCGGATTCACTCAGGGTCAGAATCGAAACAACTCTCAAAAATCAACATTGGTGCTGAATTGTTAAGGTGCGCGTACGAAGCATCTTACTCGCAGATTTTTCTTCTGTCAAGAAAAACCGGAGCCCACGGTCGGATTCGAACCGACGACCTACTGTTTACAAAACAGTTGCTCTGCCACTGAGCTACATGGGCTTTGGTTGTGGTGCCTTACTCTTTGGTTTTTTGATGCGGTCCCAGTAGGGCTGGGAAAACTTTTCTTTCGTTTCTTTCGTGCGCTGGCGGAGATCTTCCAGGCGCGTGCCGGTTGCGTGTTCAATGCGCAGAGCGATGACTCGCACTCCCGACAGAATCTTTTGCAAAAAATATTCCGGACTCGAGAGCAGTTTGCCCGCTTTTGTCCGGAAGACCAGACGGTAGAAATGCGCTCCGATTCTTTCTTTGTCCCATCGGTATATGCCGGGGAGGTCGGCAAGAAGAGACGCCTTGCTCAACGCGATCCAAAGCGCTCCGCCCAACGCCACAATCCCTCCTGTTCCCACAAGAATGTCGGTCATGATGAAATTGCGAAACGGGAGAATTGAACCACCCTGATATTCTCTCCGAGTTTCCCAATCGTTTCTTCAATCAGCCCCCGAACGCTTTGAGAAGCATTTTTAATGGAGGGCTGTAAAAGGAGATCATCCACGCTCGCGGGATTCATGCTTGCCACCTGCATGGCGATTTCTTTGCACAGGCGCTGAAAATCTTCCGACCGTGCGACAAAATCCGTCTCGCACCGAACCTCCACAAGCGTTCCGATGCTTCCCTGGCCGTGAATGTACGAGGCGATGAGTCCCGCTCCAACCTCGCGGCCTTGCTTTTTCTCCGCGACCTCCTTGCCCCATTGTTTGAGGATTTCTTTTGCTTTCGCGACATCTCCACCCGCCTCCTCCAAAGCTTTTTTACACTCCCCTATTGAGATGCCCGTGAGCGTTCGAAGGTATTTGATGTCTTCAATGCTACTCATAACGGTACGGAGCGTTTACGCTTGCGCGGGAGCCGTTTCTTGCGAGAGCGCGGGACGGGTGCGCACCTTGAGAACGGCCTCTTGAACCTTTGAAAGAATGTATTGCACAGAACTTCGCGCGTCATCGTTTGCCGGAATGGCGTACTGCACGTCAACGGGATTGATGTCTGCGTCGCACAGGGCGAAGATGGCTATGTTCTTTCGCTTTGCCTCTCTGGCCGCAATGGCATTGACGTCAAGGTCGCATATGAACACGGCGTCGGGAAGGGCCGTCAGCGTCTCCAGCCCCCCGTATGTCTTTTGAAGATCGCCGAGCTCCCGTTGCAACATGAGTTGCTCTTTTTTGCTGTGCGCGGAAAATTCGCCGCTCTGGGTGTGCTGTGTCAGGAAGTGCAAACGATCCAAGCGCTTGGTGATCGTTTCAAAATTTGTCAGCGTTCCCCCTATCCAGCGCTCCGAGACAAAAGGAAGTCCGCAGGCGCGGGCGGTCGTTTGCACCAAATCTTTGATCTGGACTTTCGTGCCTACGAGCAGGATCTTTTTGCCTCCGGCGATCAGTTGCTCCAGCGCGTCGGTTGCCTCCCGGAGTTTCGCATGCGTCTTTGACACGTCAAATATGTGCACCATGTTCCGCATGCCCGAAATGTATGGTTTCATTTTCGGGTGCGTTTTTGATGTCTTGTGCCCAAACTGCACTCCCGCCCTTGTCATTGCTTCAAGCTCGGGAGAGAGTGGCTGCACGGGTTGTTTCTCGCCTGATGGAATCATGTACCCACTTTGTATATCATCTGCGTTGGGAGAAATCAAGAGGCGTTGCGTTCTCTTGAAACCTGTGATAGTATCTTGCCTATGAAACGCACTATTCATCCCGCGTACTTCAATCAGGCGAAGGTTACATGCGTATGCGGCAATATGTTTACGGTGGGAGCGACAAAAGAAACCATTGACGTGGAGGTGTGTTCTGCCTGCCATCCGTTTTATACCGGCAAAGAAAAGGTACTTGACGCAATGGGGCAAATTCAAAAATTCAAAAAGCGCGCCGCCCAGAAAAAAACCGTCAGCAAGGCGTCTTAGATGGAAGACCTTGAAGCGCTTCGCAGAGAATACGACTCGCTGGAAGAACAGCTCACTTCGCCGGAGCTGATTTCGCAGTGGGAAAAGTTTCAAGACCTGCTCAAACGAAAGAACATTCTGGAAAAAATACTCAAGAGGGCAAAAGACCTTGAGGATATTCGCGCGCAACTGGAAGAAAGCAGGGATCTGCTCAACGACCAAGAAGACGGAGAATTGTCCGCTCTCGCACGAGCGGAGTTCGCGGAGCTTAAGCGCAAAGAAGAAGCGATTTTGAAAGAACTGCAAAAAGGCGCCAAAGAAACCAAAGAACAGCCGGGCGCCGCTATTCTTGAAATTCGCGCGGGAACCGGCGGGAACGAAGCCACGCTCTTTGCCAGAAACCTTCTGGATATGTACGCAGCCTATGCCCAGAAAAAGGGGTGGCGCCAAACCGTGCTTGCCATCAATGACACCGATCTTGGGGGAATCAAAGACGCCTCCGTGGAAATAGAGGGGGGCGGGGCGTACGAGGAGCTAGTGCACGAGGGCGGGGTGCACCGCGTGCAAAGAATTCCAGAGACGGAAAAGTCCGGGCGCGTCCATACGTCTACGGCGTCGGTTGCCGTATTGCCCCGGCCCAAAAAGGCTGACTACGCGATCAATCCCGCCGATATTACCATGGGGTTTACGCGTTCTTCCGGCGCCGGAGGACAGAACGTGAACAAGCGGGAGACCGCCGTGCGACTCGTGCACGTTCCCACAGGAATTGCGGTAGAGTCGCAGGTTGCGAGAACACAACAAAAAAACCGCGAGTTTGCTCTGGCTCTTTTGGAGGCGCGCGTCGCGGAGGCCGCACTGGAAGAAAAAGAAAAAGAACTTTCGTCACAGCGCGCGCTTCAGATCAAGCAGGCGAAACGCGCGGAAAAAATTCGCACCTACAACATTCCCCAGGATCGTGTTACCGACCATCGGATCTCAACCTCATGGCACGGGGTCCAGCGCATTTTTGAAGGAAATATTGAAGAGTTGCTCGGTGACCTGCGCGAGGGGCTTAAGAACCTTCCAGTTCCTTGATATCTTCTTCGTATCCCGCCGCAATGGAAAGCACCGACCGTCCGTAGAATTCTTCATACTTGGTCCACGAAGGGCCGGAAAAATAGCGCATCACGGCCCTGAACTCGTTCTGTTGCCCTCCAAGATCCTCAAGATACACGCCCGTTGCGAGAAAGGCGTCTTTAATGTTCCACGGATCAACCGGACGCCCCGCCATATCGTTGAGCTCTTTTTGATACATGCTCCATGTTGAAGGAATGAACTGGGCGGGACCCATCGCCCCTCCCCATCCCCCGACGGACGGAATAGGACACGAGACGGGCGTGTTCAGAGGGTCTCTTCCGAGCTCCCGGGCGATCTCCAAAAACTTTGGAATGTCTCTGGCGGGGCTCATCACTTTTGAGACGGCCGCTCCCGTCGTTTTTGTTCCGCTTCCCGTCTGGGTATTTTTGAGGTAACACTGCCCGACATTTTTCCCTATGTTTGATTCTTGGGTGAGGACCGCAAGCAGCAGGGCGGGTCGGATGCCGGTTTGTTTTGAAACGGCCCTTGCGATTTCGAGCGCTTCGCCAAAGGTCGGCGCTTTGGAAACGCCGATGAGTTCAAAGATGCGGGAGCGCAATTCGCCCGCCCTCTTTTTTCTGTCGACGAGCATTTTCTGGTACTCGCTTTCTTTGCCCTTTGTTGCCGTGAGGAGGGACTCTTGATCGGTCTTTGCCTGCTGGCTCTGGATCTTTTGGATGAGCTGTATTTTTACAAGATTTTCCTGCGTCGCTTTGTCTGTTTCAAGATCTGTTTTCTGGGTTTCCAGATAGCGCCCGAGCGAACGCATGGTGTTCAGGAGCTCGGCGCTTTTTGAACCCAGCGCCTCCA
>CAZYKY010000024.1:0-6368 GCA_964648405.1 uncultured Candidatus Saccharibacteria bacterium | reverse complement strand
GTCCGGTTTGGCTCTGCCCGCGACCAACGCGGGCAGAGCACTGCCGGAATATGCATGGCGCCAAAGCGCCGCGCTTATACGCCAAAAGAACCACATTTCATGGTATCAAATGAAAAGGACTTTGCAAGAGAGGGTCAGTATCCTTTGAGTTTTTTTACGTCTTCATGCTCACGGATCTTTTCCAGCGCCTTTGCCTCAATCTGCCGGATGCGCTCCCTGGTGACACCAAACTCCTGCCCCACCTCTTCAAGTGTGTGCGTAACGCCGTCTTCAAGCCCGAAGCGCATCGCGAGAATCTTTTGCTCCCGCGCGGACAGGTCGTTGAGAATGTCTTTGAGACGCTCTTTCAAGAGGTTGCGCGCCGCCTCCACGGATGGAGGAGGAACTTTTTCGTCTTCCACGAATTCCGCAAGCACGCTGTCTTCGTCGTCCTCGCCCACGGGGGTCTCCAATGAAACGGTTTCTTGCGAAATGCGCTGAATCTGGTGGATTTTTGAAATCTCCAAACCCATCTCCGATGCCACCTCTTCTGCCAGGGGTTCGCGGCCAAGGTCTTGCAAGAGGCGGCGGCGGATCTGCTGGTATTTCGAGATGGTTTCTATCATATGCACGGGAATGCGAATGGTCCTCGCCTGGTCGGCAAGCGCCCGGGTGATCGCCTGGCGGATCCACCAGGTTGCGTAGGTTGAAAATTTGTACCCCTTGCGCCAGTCAAATTTTTCCACCGCGCGAAAGAGCCCGAGGTTCCCCTCCTGAATGAGGTCGAGCAGGGTCAAATTAGGAGAGCGCCCCACATATTTTTTTGCAATGGATACCACGAGGCGCAGATTCGCGCGGGCGAGCTGTTTTTTTGCCTCCATGTCGCCCGCCTCGATGCGCTTTGCCAACTCGCGCTCCTGCTCCGCCGTAACAAACGAGATCTTTCCTATTTCTTTCAGATACATCTGCACGGGGTCCAGGGGGGCTTCGGCCTCAAACGAGCTTTTTTGTTTTTCTTCGGCGGTCTGTTGCGAGAGATAGTCCTGCGCCTCTTTCAGGGCAATTCCTTCTTCTTCAAGGCGACGCAAAAACGCGTCCAATCCCCTGACGTCGTATTCTATGTTGGGAAACGAATACAGCACCTCGGAATGCGTGATAAACCCGCGCGTCCGCGCCTTTGCGAGCACTTCCTCCACGCGTTCTTTCGTGAACACTTTGGATATGCCCGCGGGGATCTTTCGATTGAACAGCACGCGCTTTTTTCCTTTGGTTTTCTTTTCCAAACCGGAGGAGGAGGCCTGCTTTGCCTTGGATGTTTTTGTGCCGGATTTCATGCGTAATGACTAGCCGAGTCCCGCGAGGTCTTGCGAAAGCCGGCGGGCTTTGTGTGCGAGTTCGGCAAATGTTTCGGTTTTCCCTTCTTCCTGCGCCCTTCTCATTTCTTCCGATACCGTTCGCAACTCGTTTCTTATATATACTTCCTTTATCCCCCGAAGGCAAATTGCCGCCTCTTTGTCCCATTCGGTTTTTTCGTCTTCCGCAACTTCGGAGCGCAACAGTAATACATCCAGCAACTCTCTTGTGGATGCCTCAAACACCCCCTCCCACGCGCCGGGCTCCGCGGTTTTTTTCAACCCCTCCACGATTTCTTGCGTGGCAACCGACAAATACCGCGCCTCGTCCGGCGTTATCATTGAGCAGAGCGTGGGGAGGCGCAAAAGAGAGGTGATAAGACGATCCTCCAAGAGCTCCTTTCGCGTTTTCTTTACAATATCCGGCGGGACGAGCGCAAGAACGCCCCCTCCCTCCTCTTCGTCTTTCATCCGACTCATCTCTTCACGAATGACCGCTTCTTGAACGCCTATCTCTTCCGCAAGTTTTTGCGTCCAGTGCGCCTGTTCTATTTTGTTTGGAACGCGCTTCAACACGGGCAGGAGCATGCTGGAAATTTCTTTTTTCCCCTCGGGGGTCTTCCGGTCGTATCTGGCAAACGCCGTTTGAAAATAATAGTCGAGGATGCCCACTGACTCTTTCACCATTCGCGCCCATCCTTCGGGGTCCTCCGTTGCGGCGTCTCCGGGATCTTTGTCGCGGGGCATCACCACAACCCTCAAAGAAAACCCCTCGGCAAGCGCAAGGTCAATGCCCCGCTTGGTTGCCGAATCCCCGGCAAGGTCCATATCGTAGGCAAGAATGAGATTTTCCGTATGGCGCTTGAGCGTCCGCAGTTGAAAAGAAGTGAGCGCGGTACCCGAAGACGCCACGACATTTTTTGTTCCCGCCTGCCACGCGGCAATCGTGTCCATATACCCTTCCACAAGCACACAGGCGTCTTCTTTGTGCAGGGCAAGTTTCGCCTTATCAAATCCATACAGCGCATGGCTCTTGTCGTACAAAGGGGTATTGGGAACATTGACATATTTTGCCAATCCGCCCGTCTCGCCGTCTTTTTTGAATATCCTCCCGCCAAACCCAATGATCTGCCCCTGGGCGTCAGACACGGGAAAGATGATTCTTGAGCGGAACCTGTCAAACGTCTTCCCGTCCGTCCGCGCGAGCAAGCCCGCCCTGTTCACCTCGTCTTCGCGGTACCCTTTTGCTATCAAAAACCGCAACAGCCCCTGGGCGCTGTCCGGAGCATACCCCAGGCGCCACTCTTTGATTGTTTCTTCTTGTATGCCGCGGCCCCGCAGGTACGCAACGGCCTCTTTTCCAACCGAAGAGCCGGCGAGCTGGTGCTCAAAAAACTTCGCGGCCCATTCCGCAACATCCAAAAGGCGTTTCCGCTCGGTCTGCGCTTTTGCAAACGAAGGGTCCATGGGCCGCAGTTCCACGCCCGCCTTTTGGGCGAGCAGGCGGAGGGCGTCTCCAAACTCAATTCCCTCAATCTGCATGATAAACGCGAACATGTCGCCGCCCACGGAGCACCCAAAACAGCGCCAGGACTGACGCGGAGGGGAGACAAAAAACGAGGGTGATTTTTCCGCGTGAAACGGGCACAATCCCCTCCAGTTTCCCCCCGCCTTCTGGAGTTTCACATACGAACCGACCACCTCAAGAATATCAAGGCGGTGCTTTATGTCTTCAATGGGAGAGGTGTCCGCCATGCGCACCCATATTACTCGGCAAGGAGGGCCAAAGCAAGCGCGGCGAGCGCGAGCGAGATGTCGCGGAACACAATGTCAAATGCTCCCGCGTTGAACGCCGCAACGGAGAGCAAAAAGACGCCCGCCGCGAGAGCGGCAAGTTTTTGATGGCGCCCCGAAAGAATCCATGCGGCAAGTCCGAGTTGCAAAAAAGCAACAAGGTCGAGAATCGCAAACTCCGAAAGCGCGGCGGGAGCAACGGTTTTCATCCACACGGGCAAAAATCCTATCCAGGTAAACGGATGCAAAAACGCCGAAATCGCCGCATACGCCAGCGCGAACGCCAGCGCCGCCTGGAGCATAAGGACTGTGGCTCTCTTTTTGTCGACGGCGAAAGAAGGCATGAATTATTCCACCGCTATAACGCCCCCAAAGCTCGGATACAGGTGGTTGTGATACTGCCAGGATCCTTTGACGTCAAAACGAAAACTCCAGCTCTGCCCCGAGCCAACCATCGCGCACGAGTCAAATGCGCTTCCCGAACACTCCCCGCGCATGGGATACCCGGTATGCGTGGGATGGGGGCTTGCCGCAGGCCACATGGGCCTGGGGCTCATGTTCTGAAATGTGACAACCTCTCCCGCCGGCACGCGGAGCACGCGCGGAGAGAACCCGTCGCTTGCGTAGGTAACAATAAAAGAAGATACCGGTTCTTCTGCGGACGCCTCCCGGTTTTGGAGGTCGCTTTGCTTTCTCTCCTCCGCCTCCGTTTGGACGGGCGCGTTTCTGATTGCTCTCGTTTGAGCCCATATCAATCCCCCCGCCAGAGCAATACACGCTATTCCCGCCGCAATCCACGCAATTTTTTTATTCATAGAGTGGCGTTTTTATTTTTCCATCGCGTTTCGTCTGAGCTCGTGGGGCATTTTTTCAATGGCGTAGCGAAGGGCAACGCGCGACATCTTTTTTTTGTTGCGCACGACATATTGAAACACCTCTTTGAGGTTCGCGTTGCCCGCCTCTTTGAGCGCCCATCCATACCCCTTGCGCACAAGGTCGTCTTCGTCTTGCATGAGCTCGTCGCACACTGCAAACAACTCCGCCAGAAACTTTCCTTTGCGCAACCCGGGAATGAGCGCAACCGCCGCCCCTCTTTTTACCCACCGATTTTCAGAACGGGCCCACCCGCGCACCCGCGCCACCTCGCCGGAACATTGCACAAGAATCTCTCCGAGCGGATGCGTGCACAGGTCGTCGCACGCGGCCCAGTTTGAAACATACCGCTTCAGCCAGTTTTCAAACACTTCAACATCCCGCTTATCATAGTGGGTCCGAAGGCGCCACGCCCAATCAAGCGCAATAGTCACCTCCTCCCCCTGCCCCGAGCGGAGCAGGGCGCCACAGAGAGCGAAAATCTCCCGTTTTTTCATCCTGCGGATCTTCTGAAACGCGCCTTTCGCAATCTCCCTCACCGCGGGCGTCCTCACGCCAAACATTTTGACCTGTTCTTTGAAAAACTGCTGGGATTGCTCTTTAAACAAGGGCTCGGAACGCCTCTTCAGCTCTCCGCGGATTTCTTCAATAATGGACAATTCGCGCATACTGCATTGTAGCAAACCCCGCTAGGCGGACAATCCCTCCCGTATAACCCGCGCAGTTTCATCAAGCTCGTCGTGGGGGACTATTCTCAAATCCCTGCCAGTGAATATGACCTGCCCATTTTCAATCTTTGCCGTTTGGCCGAAAGCAATATCGTCTTTATCGTATTGTGGGACAACGACCATATGGGCGTGCGCAACCCCATAGCCATGCACAACAAGCCCAACGCGCTCGCACTGAAAATGATTCCGTATACTTCCGGCAATCCGGTGGGACTGTAAAAACACTTTCGTTGCCAACTCGTCGGGAATGTCTGAAAAATGATCAATGTGTCTTTTCGGTATGACGAGCGTCTGACCCTCCCGAACGGGCTGAATATCCATGAATGCCAAAATATGCTCGTCTTCGTAGACCTTGCTTGATCTGACCTCTCCGGAAATTATTTTGCAAAAAATACAATCCATAAATTTCGATATACGCAACACCGGGTATTGCGTATATCTCATGCTAACTATTTGTTTTTTTGTATCTCGTACTTCTTGCCTGTCCAATCCTTTCCAATAATCTTAACGATACGAGTCGGGACAACGCTTGTTTAACGGTTGCCTGTGGTATTTTATTCTCAAGCAGGTTGCCTATTTCTGATACGCTAAACTCCTCATTTCTTTCGAACAGCCGGTAGATTTGACTTTGTTTTTCCGAAAGAAGTTTTTCCGGCTGATCTGATTCCATCAGCTTCCGCGCTCTGTCAGATTGTTCAAGGAGGGCGCCAAGCAGATATTCGACCCATGGCGTGATATCTTCGTGCTCCGTTTTATGGTTCTTTTGAACGGCGCGCAGGGCAAGATAATACTCCGCCTTCGTTTGTTCAACAATCTCGTCAAGAGAGATATAGGGCACATAGTTATAGCCGCTTTTGAGAAGAAGAAGATTGGTCAAGGCGCGGCTTAATCGTCCATTGCCGTCTTTGAACGGATGAATGGCAAGAAACTCAAAGATGAAATTCGCGATGGCTAAAAGCGGATGTATCGTTTTTTTCTCCAGCTGTTCATTCACCCATTGAAGCGCCGCCATCATTTCTGCTTGCACCAGATGGGGCAGAGTTGGATGAAACAACACGACTTGCTCGCCTTTTTTGTTGGTCATCACTACGCTGTTGGGAGAGTCCTTATATTTTCCTTTATGCGCTTTGTCTTTTTCGGAAAACTGAAGCAAGATTCCGTGAAATTGTAAAATCCAATTCTCCGAAAGTTTCATTGTTCTCCAGTTCTCAAAGATGCGCCCAAGCAAATCTGCGTATCCCGCGACTTCCTGCTCATCTCTGCCTTTCGGATGTTTCCCCTTCAAGCCACGCAGAAAGCGGGCTATCTCTTCATCTGTCATGTTCGCTCCTTCAATGCGAGTGCTCGCGCCCGTAGAGGTGATAATGACCCACGCCTTAAGACGCCCTAGTATTTGCGGACTTATTCTCATGCTTCCTTGCCAGAGCCCCTGAAACTGATCTACCTTGGCGATCCGAGCAAGGATTTCTTGTGTCAATTTTATTCTTTTGCCCAATCTGTCGTTCTCCATACAATTTGGATATAGTTTAACTGTATCCAATTATATACGATAATAGACGATTCATCAAATCGTTGTGCATTTGAAAATACTCGAACGGAACCGGAGCGGAAAGGACGATTTTCCGCCGGAGGCGGATCTGCC
>CAZYKY010000023.1:0-6408 GCA_964648405.1 uncultured Candidatus Saccharibacteria bacterium | reverse complement strand
AGCCCTCTTAGGCGGGGGTCGGGGTAATTTTATGCCCCTATAGCTCAATGGTAGAGCAGCGGCCTTTTAAGCCGTTGGTTGTAGGTTCGAATCCTACTGGGGGCACAGCTCGTGGGTTGATATATTGTGAATCTCTGGTAGTATCAAGGCAGAAAGGAGGTGGCGCCTGTGAGGCGCCTCACCATGTCTTTGGCTCTGTTGGTGGTGGCTCTGATGAGCGCCACCACCACGGTTTCGGCGGCAGGGCCTGTCGGCCTGCCGCAGGTTATCTTTCGTTCAAACGGCGCATGGCTGCCGGATACTCCGGCAGTCATGGAGGTCTCCGTTAACCCGGGGGAGGGGGTTCACCACTCTCTCTTGCTGCTTGTTCTTGAGCAGCCCCCGTGTCCCGGGGGCGCTCAGGACAGGGTCCAGATCCAGTCCGCCGGATTCGGCGGATGGATCCTGGATCGGGGATTGATCCACCCCGACGGCACCCTTATGGGGATGCCGTCAAGAGGGATATCCGACAAGAACTACCGAGTTCTTGCCGGATACAAGTCGGGGCCGGGCGCGGAACTCCGCGTCCGGGTGGCGGTGCAGATGGCATGCCCCGGACCGAGGCGTTTCGAGACCTCGTTCCGGGCGTGGGACGAGCAGGGGCAGGATCTCGCCCCCGCCTGGCCTTGGATGGACACAACCATCCTCGGCTGGACGGGGTGGCGTGTCCAGTGGTGGCATGTGTGGGGGTACCCCGGACCCCCGTCGTCATCCGACGACGGCATGCCACCCCCTTCACCCCCGCCACCGGCGCCCGCTCCGGTCCCTGCCCCGGCACCTGCCCCGGCACCGGCACCTGATCCGGCACCGCCACCGCCACCCCCGCCGGACCCTCCTCCAGAGGAGGAGGAGGACATCGTTCCACCCCCCCCGGGATAGGGGGAGATTGCCCGGACCGCAAGGCCTGGGCCCTTTTTTTATTACCGAGACGTATGATATGATGTTGAAATGACACAAGAGGGCGTAAAACAGTACACTCTGGCGTTTCTCGTTATCGCCATGACGGCGGCGTTTGGGGTTGGCGTGTATACCGGCAATCGGCAGAGCGCTCCCGTCGTGATAGAGGGCATATCAAATATAGAGGCGGGAAAACCCCAGGGGGTTGATTTCTCTCTTTTTTGGGAGGCATGGAAGCAACTCCAAGAAAAATCCGTCAAGGCAAAAGATATTGACCCCCAACAGATGATGTACGGGGCAATTTCGGGCATGGTGGGAAGCATCAAAGACCCCTATACCGTCTTTATGGATCCCAAAGACAACAAGCGTTTCCTTGAGGATGTTTCGGGGTCGTTTGAGGGAGTCGGCATGGAGATAGGAATAAAAAAAGACGCACTCACGGTCATTGCGCCTCTTGAGGGAACTCCGGCAAAGCGCGCAGGCGTCAGGGCGGGAGATATCATTGCAAAGATCGGAGACAAGAATACGGAAGCAATGAGTGTGGAAGAGGCGGTCTCGCTTATTCGCGGACCGAAAGGCACAACTGTCACCCTCTCCATGTTTCGCGAGGGGTGGCAGAAGCAAAAAGACATCGCGATCACCAGAGAGGTGATACGCATACCCACCATCGCGTGGGAGTTGAAAGAGAAGGATATCGCGTATGTGAAGCTCTACCATTTTTCTGAAAACGCGGCGGACGAGTTTCGTAAGACCGCGGAACAGATCGCATCTTCTCCCGCGAAAAAGATTGTTATAGACCTGCGCAACAATCCGGGGGGGTATCTTGAGGTCGCCCAAGACATCGCAAGCTGGTTTCTTGAGCGAAACGAGGTTGTCGTCATTCAAGACCCCGGACCCGACGGGGGACAAAAGATATTTAAGTCAAAGGGATACGCCTCCCTGCGCTCGTATCCTCTGGTAGTGCTCATC
Organism: uncultured Candidatus Saccharibacteria bacterium; assembly: GCA_964648405.1. Lineage (GTDB taxonomy): Bacteria > Patescibacteriota > Minisyncoccia > Minisyncoccales > UBA10102 > CAZYKY01. Next base: position 4,503 of record CAZYKY010000023.1, on the reverse strand, counting down.
AACGAGGGGTCGGCATCGGCGTCTGAAATTCTCGCGGGAGCGTTGAGAGACAACAAAGGCACGATTCTTGTGGGAACAAAATCGTTCGGCAAAGGGTCCGTGCAGGAACTCTTTTCGCTCAAGGACGCCTCGTCTCTTAAGATAACAATCGCCTACTGGCTCACCCCCAAGGGGAGCCAGATAGCCGAAAAAGGACTGGAGCCCGACATAAAAGTGGAAATGACCGAGGACGACTACGCAAATGCCAGGGACCCCCAGCTGAACAAAGCCATTGAAGTCGCAAGGGGCTTGTGAGATAATACCGGATATGAAGGTCATTTTACTTCGGGACGTGCCGAACGTCGGCAGGAAGTTTGAAATTAAAGAGGTTGCCGAGGGCTACGCCCGCAACTTTCTTTTTGCAAAACGCCTCGCCCAACCAGCAACAAAAGAGGCACTTGCCTGGCTCACGGTTCAGAAAGGCATCCTGGAGAAAAAAGCGGAAGACGAACTGGCAAAAAGCCAAGAGCTCGCCTCGCGCCTCGATGACCTTGAGGTGCCCATCGCGGTCAAGGTGGGAGAGGAGGGACAGCTTTTTGAATCAATCAACTCCCAAAAAATCGCCGAGCATCTGAAAAAAATGGGATACAATGTCAAAAAAACACAGCTCAATCTGAAAACCCCTCTGAAAGAAACCGGCGAGTTCCCGGTGCGCGTCACGCTTGACCACAATCTTGAAGCAATCATCAGGGTGATCATCACGCCGGCAGACGCCTAATCAATAACGAACGCGCGAAGGCCTTTTGCTATGCCAAAGTATATTTTTGTTGCGGGCGGAGTCATGTCGGGAGTCGGGAAAGGAGTGGCAACCGCGGCAATCGGCAAGATTCTTCAGTCGCGCGGATACTCCGTCTCTCTCATCAAGTGCGACATGTACGTGAACATAGACGCCGGGACCATACGCCCCACCGAACACGGCGAGGTGTTTGTGGGAAGCGACGGCATTGAGGCAGACCAGGACCTCGGCACGTACGAGCGCTTCACCAATCAGTTCTCCACACGCAGACACTACATCACCACGGGCCAGGTGTACGCGGAGGTTATCCGCAAAGAGCGAAACCTGGAATATGGAGGAGAAGACGTGGAAGTCGTCCCCGACATCCCCAACGAGATTATCAGAAGAATTGAGGAGACGGGCAGGGCTGACGGGAGCGATATTGTCATTGTGGAAATAGGGGGGACGGTCGGGGAGTATCAGAACATCCTCTTTCTTGAGGCGGCGCGCATAATGAAACAGCGCTACAAACATGACCTCCTGTTTGTGCTGGTGAGCTACCTCCCGACCCCCCAGAAAATAGGGGAGATGAAGACAAAGCCGACCCAGTACGCCTCCAGAGCTCTCAACGGAACGGGCATTCAGGCCGACTTCATTATCTGCAGGTCGGAACACCCCATCGACCAAAAGCGCCGAGAAAAGATCGCCCTGTTTTGCAATATTGAGCCGGAAGCCGCCATTGCCTCTCCCGATATGGACAGCGTGTATGACATTCCGCTTTTGTTTGCTAAAGAAGAGTTTGACCTGAAGATTCTTTCGCGTTTCGGCCTTACCCCCCGCAAACAAAATATGGCCGACTGGGCCGCCCTTCGCTCCAAAGTGCAAAAACTCACTGACGGCGTGACCATTGGGATGGTTGGCAAATATTTTTCAACGGGCGATTTTACCCTCTCTGACTCGTATATTTCCGTTGTGGAGTCGCTCAAGTTCGCCGCCTGGCACCTCGGACTGAAGCCAGAGCTCGCGTGGATTGATTCGGAAGACATTGAAAAAAAGAAAATATCTCTTGCCACCCTCGCGAAGTTGGGGGGCATACTGATCCCCGGAGGATTCGGAAGCAGGGGAGTGGAGGGAAAGATCGCGGCCATACGATGCGCGAGAGAAGGAAATATTCCCTACTTTGGGCTTTGTTTTGGCCTGCAACTCATGGCCATTGAATTTGCAAGGAACGTGCTCAATCTGAAAAAAGCGACGAGCGAGGAGTTTGACGAGCATTCCGCGTATCCGGTTGTGCACATGATGCCCGACCAACGGGAAAAACTCGCAATGAAGGACTACGGCGGGAGCATGCGCCTGGGCGCCCAGCCCTGCCTGCTTGCCAAGGGAAGCGTGGCGCACGGCGCATACGAACGGGCCGGATGGGTTCAAAAAAAGAAAGAGCCCATCGTGCAGGAGCGCCATCGCCACCGCTACGAAGTGAATGACGAATACTTGGAGGCGTTTGAAAAACACGGGCTCACAGCATCCGGTATCAATCCGGAGAGAAATCTTGTTGAAATCATGGAATTAAAAAACCACCCGTTTTTCGTGGGGGTTCAGTTTCATCCCGAGTTTCTTTCGCGGCCGCTCAAGCCCCACCCTTTGTTTCTTGAGTTTGTGCGGGCAGCACATTCACGCAGGTAACCACGCGCTGGGATCCGTCAAATCGTACCTTGCGCCTGGTCATAAACTTTACCACCCCCGCTTTGAGCGCAAACAGGGTGTCATCTTTGCCTTTTCCAACATTAATGCCCGGAGCCCACTTGGTGCCGCGCTGGCGCACCAAAATTTGTCCGGTATTCGCTTTTTGTCCGTCAAAAAGCTTCACCCCGAGGTATTGAGGATTTGAGTCGCGTCCGAGCTTTGAAGTTCCCGATGCTTTTGTTGTAGACATAGGTAACGACCTAAAGAGTAGCAAACAATGAACGTGCTGTCAAAGGCGAGACGGGCAATATCGTGGTGCACAGAGCATGCGGGCGTCTGCGCAATCGCGCTGATTGTGCTCTCGCTCGCATTTGCGTTTCCCAACGCCACGCGTCTTTTGAGGGAGCGGCAGAGCCCCCCTTCGGAGACGCGCGTCCAGGCGGTCATTGACGGAGACACCATTGAGATGCAGGGAGGGGCGCGTGTGCGGTTCATCGGTATCAATACTCCGGAAGTCGGCCAGCCGATGAGCAGCGAGGCGACGGCGTTTCTGAAGGAACTCCTCAAAGGACGGGATGTAACGCTTGAAAAAGATGTTACGGATCGCGACCGCTACGGGCGCCTTTTGCGGTATGTCTGGACGGGCGATACGCTCGTCAACGCCGAAATGGTGCGCGCGGGATATGCCCAACCCTACGATATTCCACCGGATTCCAAATACCAAGGCCTTATGCTCGTGGCGGAACAAGAGGCGAGATCTCTGCGCAAAGGCCTTTGGGAACGCTCAAGCGCGGCAGGAATTATTGTGGTGGAAACCATTCTGGCGGACGCTCCCGGAGACGACCGTAAAAATCTCAACGGGGAGTATGTGGCGCTAAAAAATACGGGGAGCGGAGCAATCGAGATGGCAGGATGGATGCTCAATGCCGGAGGCACCCAGAGTTTTATGTTTCCAACATTTGCAATGGAGGCGCGTTCTACAATCGCCATATATTCCGGAACGGGAACAAATACAAAAACCGCCCTCTACTGGAACAGGGAGAAAAACACAACGCCGATATGGAACAACAAGGGGGGAGTAATACTTCTGCGCGACCGGTCGGGCAAGATCGTGCTCGACCAAATATACAAGCCCTCGAGCTCCGTGGTACAATGAGAGCCATGAACCTTACCATCGGAAACAAAGTGGCGGGTTGGCTCATATGGTCCGATTTTCTCTTGCAAAGCGGATGGGGACTCATCGGCCCCATATTCGCCATTTTCATTGAAAAACATATCCACGGAGGGCTTCCGGTCATTGGGTTTATCGCGGCATCGTTTTGGATCACAAAATCGTTTCTTCAGCCGTTTCTCGCGGAATATTTTGACTCTGTGCGGGGGGAGCGCGATGATTTCCGCTTTCTTATCGGCGGCATGCTTGTCGCAAACCTTGTGCCGCTCGGATATATTTTTTCCACGCAAATCTGGCAACTTTTTACCCTGGAGGTCGTCAGAGGTATCGCGATGGCGTGCGTGATTCCAAGCTGGTACGCGATTTTTACCCGCCATATCACAAAAGGGCGTGAGGCGTTTGAGTGGAGCTTGGACAGCACGGCCATTGGGCTTTCCGCGGGCTTGGCGGCGATGTTTGGAGGAATCATCGGAGCCGCGTTTGGATTTTCAACGCTTTTTGTGCTTGTAACCATGTTTGGGCTCTCGGCAACATATGCCATGTGGCACATTAGATCGTCTCTCCAAGAAATATAATTGACAGATACGTCCCCGCCGTGCTCCCATAGAGCCAGAACCTACTATTGAGGAGGTGATCGGCGTGTTTACGCGCCGCGGATTCTTGTCTTGGCTTCTTGGTTGTGTACTCTTGCTCGCAGGATGCGCCCCACGGCGAGAGACAAAACCCGCCCCCACCCCTCCGGCAACGCCGCCACTCCCGCCAGCCCAACCGAAACCGGCTCCTGCCGCTCCGGCGCCACCGCCCCCGCCAAAACCCACCCCGCCGTCTGTTTCTCCGCCCCCAGCCCCGCTCTCGCGGGGCGACATTGTCTTGACGACAAATGAAGAAAAAAATG
>CAZYKY010000022.1:0-6794 GCA_964648405.1 uncultured Candidatus Saccharibacteria bacterium | reverse complement strand
CAACAATGTCAATGTTGCGCTCTAACCAGCTGAGCTAACCGCCCTCTCCAATTACTCCGTGCGCGCGCCAGGACTCGGACCTGGAACCGGCCGTGTATAAGACGGCTGCTCTAACCAATTGAGCTACGCGCGCTCTTGACCAGCTTTTCAAACTCTTCCCGCTCTATCGTCTCCTTCTCTACCAGAACTTTCGCTATTTTGACAAGCGTGCTCTTGCGTTGCGACAGGACGCGCTCCGCGGTCTTCTGGGCGTTTTTTATGAGCGTCCGCACCTCTTCGTCAATCTCGGCTGCTATTTTGTCCGAATAGTTTCTGCGTTCAACGGATCCCTGCTTGAGAAACATCGACTCTTCCCGCTCTCCAAACGTGAGCGGACCGAGCTTGTCGGACATTCCGAACTCTTTCACTAGGCTTCTCGCAATCTGGGATGCCTTGGCAAGGTCGTTGCTCGCCCCCGTCGTCATCTCTTTGAACGTGAGGCGCTCCGCCACGTATCCGCCCAGCAAAACGGCAAGTTCCGCCAAAAACTCCGTTTTTGTTTTAAGGTGCTTGTCTTCCACGGGAAGTTTGAGGGTGTACCCGCCGGCCTTTCCCCTGGATATGATGGATATTTTGCGCACGGGGTCCGCGTGCGAAACGGTGGCGGCAACGAGCGCGTGCCCCGCCTCGTGAAACGCGGTTATCTCCTTTTCTTTCTTGGATAGCACATGACTCTTGCGTTCCGGGCCGAGCAGAACCTTTTCTATCGCCTCAAAAAGGTCGTTTTGGCGGACCTGCGTTTGATTGCGCCTCGCGGCGAGTATGGCCGCCTCGTTCATTAAATTTGCAAGATCCGCCCCCGAGAATCCCGGAGTGCGCTCGGCGACCTCGCGGAACTTCACATCCGGAGACAGGGGCTTTTCTTTTGCGTGGATATGGAGAATCTCTTCCCTGTCGTGAACATCTGGCAGGTCAAGAATGATTGTCCGGTCAAATCTTCCGGGCCTCAAAAGCGCGGGATCAAGCACATCGGGCCTGTTGGTTGCCGCCATGACAATCTGCGTGTCGTTGCGTTCAAATCCATCCATTTCCACAAGAATCTGGTTGAGCGTCTGTTCCCGCTCGTCGTGCCCTCCGCCAAATCCGACCCCCCTGACCCTCCCGATGGCGTCCAGCTCGTCAATGAAAATAATGGAGCGGCCGGCTTTTTTCGCCGTGGCAAAGAGGTCTCGCACCCGGCTTGACCCAACCCCCACGAACATCTCAATAAACTCGGATCCCGATGCCGAGAAAAACGGCACATTTGCCTCCGCCGCAACTGCTTTTGCCAGAAGCGTCTTGCCCGTGCCCGGGGCGCCAATCAAGAGTACCCCCTTGGGAATGCGGGCACCCATCTGTTGGTATTTTTTTGGGTTTTTGAGAAAATCAACAATCTCCTGCACCTCTTCTTTCGCCTCTTTGAGTCCCGCAACCTCTTTGAAAGAGACGCGCTCTTTGCTCTGCCCTTCCGCTCCGAAGAGGCGGGCTTTCGTCTTGGTAAAGTCAAACGCCTGGCTCATTCCCGCCCTTGCCTGGCGCATCATCACCCAAAAAAGAAAGGCGAACGACAGCAGGGGGATGATGATGAACGAAATGGGGCCGAGCCATGAGGAGGGGCCCGCCTCATCTCTTGTGTCTATGCTCAGAGCCGCAAGCTGATCTTTGGAGACCCCGTAATTGAGCAGGGATTCAGACAAGGAGGCCTCCGACTCCTTGCGCGATTTGGCGCTTTTTTCGTCCGCATAGGTTACGAGGAGGGAGTTGCCCGACACGACAATGGCGGAAACCTTTGCTCCCACAATGTCCTGTACGAGCGTTGAAAAGGGAATTGTTTCAACCGGTTTGAAGGAGCTTGAAACCAGCGCAAACAGCGCAGAGAGGCTGATAAGCAATAAAAAAACGACAAGAAAATTCTTCCAGAGGGTATGCATATGCCCAGTATATCACTCAGCTTCTTTGAGCGCCACGCGCAAACTCATGCGGTGTTCCAGCGGATTGAGCTCTAAAATTTGGAATGCGTATATTTCTCCCGCGACGAGGGTTTCGTCCATCTTCTTTTTTGTGCCGAATTCCGAGATGTGGCAGAGCCCCTGGATGCGCGGCTCTATCTCAACAAACGCTCCAAAGGGGTTGAGCTTTGTTACTTTTCCCTGAACCGTATCAAGTTTTTTATACCGTGTTTCTATTCCCTGCCACGGGTCTTCTTTGAGCGCTTTTAGGGAGAGGGAGGCCCGCTGATTTGCAATGTCAATGATTTTTGCCTGCACCCTGTCTCCCGCCTTAATAAACTGGGAGGGGTCGTCGATGATCTGCCAGTCGATTTCCGAAATGTGGATGAGTCCCTCTATCTGCACTGCGGGGTCGGCTTCCGCGGGGAACTTGATGAATGCTCCAAAGTCAACAACTCCCGTGATTTCCCCGTTGACGACGTCTCCAACTTTGTATTGGGATAATATCTCACGCGCCTTGTTCCGTTCTTTGGATCGTTCCGAAAGGATGATCTTTTGTTCTTTCGGGTCAATGTCAAATACCTGCACCTCAAGCTCCGTATCCACAAACTTCTGGAGCGCCTTGAGAATCTTGGCCGCGTCGCCTCCCTCTACCTTCGGGTAGTGCTCTTGGGAAAGCTGGGAGACGGGCAGAAAGGCGGGCACCGAGAGGAGTTCGGTCATAAGCCCTCCCTTGTTGACGCTCGTAATCCGCACGGGGAACACCTCTTCTTTCGCCTTCATCTCCTTGAGGCGTTCCCAGGTGAGCTGGCGTCCCGCCTCTCTGGTGGAGAGCTCAACATATCCGTCGCCGTTTTCCAGGTCGACGATCTTGGCGGCAATGGCGTCTCCGGGGTTGAGATGCTTGAGCGTTGCCTTTTCCTCGGCGAACTCCCTTCCCTGAATGATGCCGGTTGCCTGGGGGCCTATGTCAATGTACATGGCAGACCTTCCCTTTCCCACGACGATTCCTTCCACGATATCTCCTATCTTGAAATGTTTTGCCCCTTCCGATTTTCCCGATTGTGTTAGCGTCTGGCTTTTTATCATATCTGACAGTGTAGAGAATTACCAAGCTTTTTTCAAGGGCGGCTCTTTTATTCTCCAATCTCCCGTGGTATTATGAGACGCATATTGGTATGCAAATCATTTGGAAGGGCCACTCCTGTTTTCAGGTCCTCGTTGCGAGGGCAAAGCAAGAGCAGGTGAAAATTGTCATTGACCCGTACGACGAATCCGTCGGCTTTCGCGTGCCGGCAATGGAGGCGGACATTCTCTTGATAACGCACGACCACAAAGACCACAGCAACGCCAAAGCCGTCAAAGGAGACCCGTTTCTCATCTCAAACCCCGGAGAGTATGAGGTGAAGGGAGTGTTCATCAGAGGGATATCTTCGTTTCACGACGACACCAACGGAGACGCGCGGGGCCACAACACCATCTATACGGTTGAGGCGGAAGATATTCGCATCTGCCATCTGGGAGACCTGGGGCAAAAAGAACTGACCCCCCGACAGCTGGAAGAAATTGGAAACGTGCACATTGCGTGCGTTCCGGTGGGGGGGGAGTACACGATCGGTCCTCAGGAGGCCTCAAAAATTGTGCGGCAGATAGACCCGAGAATTGTCATTCCCATGCACTATGCTCTTGCAAAGAATCCTTTGAAGCTCGGAGGGGTGGAGGAATTTTTGAAGGCCATGGGTGTGCGACAATCGGAGCCCCAAGCAAAATTGATTGTAAAAGCGAAAGACCTTGAGGGGGAGGATACGCAGGTGGTTGTTCTGACGCCCTAAACACGCATGGATCGCGAAGAACACATACATAATATAGGATCGGTCCAATCCCGCGAGATCATTGAAGAGATGAGGGGGTCGTATTTGGATTACGCCATGTCGGTCATTGTCGCGAGGGCGCTGCCCGATGTTCGCGACGGCCTCAAGCCCGTGCACAGGAGAATTTTGTACGCAATGTACGAAGACGGATTGACGCACGCGGCAAAGTTCAGAAAATCCGCGACGGTTGTGGGGTCCACCCTCGGGCGCTATCACCCCCACGGAGATGTTGCCGTATACGACGCGTTGGTGCGTATGGCCCAGGATTTTTCCATGCGCTATCCTCTGGTGCAGGGGCAGGGAAATTTTGGATCAATTGACGGAGACCCGCCGGCGGCCATGCGATACTCGGAAGCGCGAATGTCGCGCGTGGGGGAGAGCATGCTCGAAGACATTGAGAAGGGCACGGTGGATTTTACTGAAAACTACGACGGAAGCAGAAAAGAGCCGACCGTCCTTCCCTCCCCCCTTCCCCAGCTTCTGCTCAACGGAACGCTGGGTATTGCCGTAGGTATGGCAACGTCCATTCCTCCCAACAATTTGGGAGAGCTTGTGGACGCCCTTGTATACCTCATTGGCAATCCGAAGGCGACCACGGAAGACCTTTTTCAATTCGTGAAAGGGCCTGATTTTCCGACAGGAGGGATCATCTACAACAAAGCGGAGATTCTCGCGGCCTATTCGCAGGGAAAGGGTCCCATTGCCATGCGGGGCAAGGCGGATATTGTGGAGGACGAAAAAACAAAGAAATTTCAGATTATCATCACCGAGATTCCTTTTCAGGTCAACAAATCCTCTCTGGTGGAACAATTTGCCCAGCTGGTGCAGGACAAGAAGATTGAGGGGGTGCGGGACATTCGGGACGAGTCAGACAAGGACGGCTTGCGCGTCGTATTTGACATGCAGAAAGACGCGCATCCCCAAAAGGTGCTGAACCGCCTGTACAAATTCTCCGATCTCCAAAAGACATTTCATGTAAACCTTCTCGCGCTGGTGGACGGCATCCAGCCCAAGGTGCTCTCTCTCGCGGACATTCTCGGGCATTTCGTGGACCACCGGAGACGGATCATCGTGCGCAGGGCGCAATTTGAATTGGCGAAGGCAAAGGAGCGGGAGCACATCCTTGAAGGATTGCACAAGTGCCTCGGCAACATTGACGAGGTCATCAAGATCATCAAGAACTCCGCAAACCGCGAGGATGCCCAGCAAAATTTGATGAAGCGGTTCCGTCTGAGCGAGATTCAGGCGCACGCAATTCTGGAGACAAAGCTCGCGCAGCTGGCAAAGCTCGAACGAAAGAAAATTGAGGACGAACTTGCCCAGATCAGATCGACCATCAAAGAACTCAACGACCTGCTCGCGAGCCCCAAAAAGATAGACGCGGTCATTGTGGCGGAGCTCCAGATGGCAAAGAAAAACTTTGGAGACGAGCGCAAGACCAAAGTGGTCGCCTCGGCAATCGGAGAAATCGCGGAAGAAGACCTCATTCCCCAGGAGGACACCATGGTTACCCTGACGCAGGGGGGGTACATTAAGCGGATCAATCCCGCGACGTATAAGATCCAAAAGCGGGGAGGAAAGGGCATCATGGGAATGAAGACGGTGTCGGAGGACATTGTGGAGCATTTTCTCTTTTGCCAGACGCACGACTCACTTATGATATTCACGGATTCTGGCAAGATGTTTCAGTCGCCCTGCTACGAAATTCCCGAGGGTACGAGGGTTGCCAAGGGGAGGGGGTTGCTGAACTTTGTGGAGATCACTCCCCAAGACAAGGTGCTTTCCATGTTTGCCGTCGGCAAGCAGGATGTTGAATCGGGAATGAAAAACCTTGTGTTCGTCACAAAACACGGCGTGATAAAGAAGACGGCGCTGGAAGAGTTTAAGAATGTGCGAAAGTCGGGGCTCATTGCCATCACCCTCAAAAAAGACGACGCCCTGCGCGGCGTCGCCAAAACCACCGGAAGCGACGAGATTATTCTCGTCACCAAAAAAGGGCAATCCATCCGTTTCAAAGAGGATGATGTGAGGGCGATGGGGCGCTCGGCGGCGGGCATCAGGGGGATCCGGCTCAAAAAAGGAGACGAGGTGGTTGGTATGGGCATTGTGTCAAACGCGGGAAACGGAAAAACGCCCGTGAATCCCTATCTCTTTATTCTCATGGACAACGGGTATGGAAAACGCACCGAAACAAAAGAGTACCGCATGCAGACGCGCGGGGGGTCGGGCATCAAAACGGCAAATGTGACGCCAAAAACGGGAGAAGTCGTTTTTGCAAAAGTGCTTTCAGGCGAGGAAGAACTCGTCGTCATCTCCAGGCAGGCGCAGGTGATCAGAACATCCATTGATTCAATCCCAAAGATAAGCCGTTCCACCCAGGGGGTGCGCCTGATGCGCCTTGAGGAGGGGGACAAAGTTGCCTCGGCGGCGTGCATGTGATTGCAATTTGCATGGAAAGATTTACAATAATTCAATGAGGAATTTTCTCTTGGTTTTATTCGGCGCATTGCTTATTTTCCCATCTGCCGTGTTTGCCGCGCCCGAAGTATGCGCGCCGTGCGATGGAGTCGAGGGAACCCAAGGGACGTGCGGGGCGGGGCTGAAATGCGTGGGCGATAAAAATGCGCCGGGCGTTGAGGCGGACGGAAAGGCGGAGGGATATTGCCAATATAACGCTGCAAATAAAGTCGCGCTGTGCAACCCCCTTAAATCAAGCACAATCGGAGATCTGATAGAGCGCCTCGCCGACTTTATATTTAATGTGGCGCTTGTACTTACTCCTGTGCTCGTGCTCTACGCCGGATTTCTCTTCTTGACCTCGGCGGGCGACCCGAAAAAAATAGCGACCGCAAAAAACATATTGCTCTGGACGGTCATTGGTCTTGGCATCATATTACTGTCAAAGGGAATCGTTGCAATTATGAAAGGTCTGCTTGGAATTTAATCATAAAGGTCG
>CAZYKY010000021.1:3252-6854 GCA_964648405.1 uncultured Candidatus Saccharibacteria bacterium | reverse complement strand
GCGCTTTGGGCTTGTTTTTTCACCAAAGTTCCGTTTGTGCCAACTCCGGAGGTTGTTGTGAAAGATGCGGTGCGCCTTCTCAAACTGGACGAGCAAAGCAAACTGTATGACATGGGCTGTGGCGATGCGCGCGTGTTAATCGCCTGTTGGCGCGAGGAGCCACGCGCCCGCTATGTCGGCATTGAGAAGGATTGGATTCCTTGGATTCTTGCAAACCTGCGCGTATCGCGCTTAAAAAAAGCGCACGATATCAAGATTCTGAAAAAAGATTTTTTCACGCAGGATATCTCTGATGCCACGCATATCTTTTTGTATCTGTCACGAGAAATATTAGACCTACTGTTGCCCAGAATGAAAGAGCAGGTGAATCCCGGAACGCGCGTGGTCTCCTGTGATTATTATTTTACAAACAAAGAACCCGCCGAAACGATTATTCTTGACCGGTCGGCGGGCTCACTGGGGAGAACATTGTTTGTATATGAGTTTTAAACAATGACGCAAGGCGCTACAGGGTTTTTGGGTTTCCGGGGAAGTATGGTTGCAACGCCTCGGGAATGCGGATTGACCCGTCTTCTTGCTGGTAGTTCTCCACAATGGCGATGATAACGCGGGAAAGGGCGGCCGCCGTGCCGTTGAGCATATGAACATGGCGGAGCGATCCGTCCTGGTCTTTGTATTTAATGTTGAGATTTCTCGCCTGATAGTCCGTGACGTTTGAGGCGGATGTCACCTCGCCAAAGTCGCCCCGTCCCGGCATCCACGCCTCCACATCATATTTCTTTGCCGCCATTGACCCAAGGTCTCCCGCGCAAATGGCGAGCACCCGGTAGGGGATTGCAAGCTCCTCCATGAGCTGTTTTTCCATTCCGAGGATTTCTTCGTGAAACGCGAGGGAGTCCTCGGGGCGGCAATAGACGAACAACTCAAGCTTTGTGAATTGGTGGACGCGGTAAAGCCCTCTGGAATATTTTCCGTACGCGCCCGATTCTTTTCTGAAACAGTGCGAGAGCGCGATGTATTTTTTGGGGAGGTCCGCCGTTGAAAACACCTCGTCTGCGTGGTATCCGGCGGCGGTAACTTCGGCGGTTGCAATGAGTCCGAGATCTTCGCCCGCAATTTCATAGGTCTGGGCTTCTTTTCCCCGCGGGTTGTACCCCGTGCCAAGATAATATTTTGAACGCGCGACATCGGGAGTATGCAGGGGTTGGTATCCTTTTTTGACCGCCAGATCAAGCACAAACTGCGAAATTGCCATTTCGAGGAGCACGGCATTGCCTTTGAGAAAATAAAACTGGGAACCCGCAACTTTCGCTCCGCGCTCAAAGTCAACGAGCCCTTTCGGCTCCATCAGGTCAACGTGATCTTTGGGGGAAAACGAGTGTTTCGGAGGATTCTCGCTATAAAGCACAATGTTTTCTTTGTCTGACGCGCCCTTTGGCGTGTCGTCTGAATGCATATTGGGTATCTGATTGAGCAAATCCAGCCATTGCGCTTCAACCGCTTTTAGTTTCTCCTCAAGGTCGGACAGACGGGTCTTCGCCTCTCGTATGCGTTCGCGCTCTTCCTGCGAGATTTCTTTTGAACCCCCTTTGCGCTCTTTTCTCAACTTCTCAATGGCAGGCAGGAGTTCTTTTCGTTCGTTGTCGAGAGAAACCCACGAATCCACAAGGGAGGAGTCCATCATGCGTTCTGACGTATTCTGACGCACAAGCGCGGCGTTGGCACGCACGAATTTCGGGTCAAGCATAGAACTCCGGATTATCTTCTTATGTCCTCATTATACCGATATTGACCCGCGAGGCAATATTCTGCGCTACGAATAATCTTTCTCGCGTGATACGATAGGCCGATGGCGGCTATGTATGAAAAAGCGTCCGCGGTCATTCCGGCGTTCAACGAGGCGAAAACCATAGAAGCAATCGTGCGCGTAGCGCGGGGCGTTCGGTGCGTTGAAGAAATTATCGTGGTCGACGACGGGTCCGGCGACGGCACGGGGAACACTGCGCAACGGGCGGGAGCGCGCGTGATATCGCTCAAAGAAAATGCCGGCAAGGGTAAGGCAATGATCCGGGGAGTTGAGGCAACCGCGCATCCGATTCTTCTTTTTCTTGACGCCGACCTTCTCGGCCTGAAGCAAAAGCATATTCAGTCGCTTTTGGATCCCGTGCTCGCGGGAGAGTACGACATGGTGGTTGGCGTGATTGATAGGGGAGAGGCGATGAACGACATCAATCGGTTTCTTGAGGCGCCCTTCAGCGGAATCCGCGCGCTCAAAAAAGACCTTTGGGAGGCGGTGCCCAGGGAGTTAAAGAGCGGGTATCTGGTGGACAGCGCAATCAGCGTGGCGGCCGATAAAAAGAATATGCGGGTTTTGAAAATCACGCTCCAAGGGGTTAAAAACTCTCCCAAAACCCGGAAGCGCGGATTGTTTCGCGGAATTGTTTCTTGGATTCGTATGTGGGCGGAAATTGCGTATAAATCCGTTTTGTTTTTTACGGTCGAATGAGCGCGTTTTTGTATTTTTATCCAAGACAGGTATAATTGCGGAGTATGATACAACACGATGAATTCGGACCGGAGTATGTGGTGAGCGTGTATGACGCGGCGGTTGGAATGGAGGGGTTTTTGGTTATCGACAACACGGCCATGGGGTTGGGGAAGGGGGGAATCCGCATGACTCAAGACGTGAGTGTTGAAGAGGTCTTCCGCCTTGCGCGCACCATGACGTGGAAGAACGCGCTTGCGGGCATCCCGTTTGGCGGAGCAAAGGCGGGTATGGTTTGGAAGGGCGGGAGCGACGCGGTAAAGAGGCGGCACGTAGAGGCGTTTGCCCGCGCGCTGAAGCCGTTTTTGCTTAAAAAATACATTGCCGGGCCAGACGTAAACTCGGGAGAAAAAGAAATGCAATGGTTCGCCGAGGCCGCGGGCGATTGGAGATCGGCAACGGGAAAACCCGCGAATTATTGCATGGCGGCGTTCGGAAAGCCGGGAGAAAAATGCGGCATTCCCCACGAATTCGGAAGCACGGGATTCGGGGTGGCGAAAGCGGCTCGCATTGCCGCAGAACTCGCGGGCATAGATATGAAAGGAGCCACGGTTTCCATTCACGGATTTGGCAATGTGGGAACATTTGCCTTCCGGTATCTGACGGAAATGGGAGCGAAGATTGTTGCGATTGCAGACAAAAGCGGAGCGGTGTACGACGCAAATGGGCTCAACGCAAAGCGCGTAGGGGATATTATTGATAGCAGAAAACAGGTGTCTGCCTACGGAAAAGCCGCGCTGATAAGCCAAGAGGATTTTTGGAAGATTCCCGTCGACATTCTGATTCCCGCCTCCGTTACCGACGTCATCAACGAAACGAACAAGAACGGCATCAAGGCGAACATCATTGTGGAGGCGGCGAATATTCCCATGCAAGAATCGGTAGAAAGAGAGTTTTGGCAGAAGGGGATCATGATCGTTCCCGATTTTGTGGCAAATGCAGGCGGGGTGATTTCTTCGTACGCGGAATACCGCGGGTACAACCCCAAGAAGATGTTTGAGCTTGTGGAGCGCAAAATCACGCAAGCAACAATGCTTGTGATGGGGCGGAGCTTGAA
>CAZYKY010000021.1:0-3152 GCA_964648405.1 uncultured Candidatus Saccharibacteria bacterium | reverse complement strand
ACAGTCCCCCCTACGCTAGACGCGGCGGACGTATTCGTCGGTTTCCGTGTTGACTTCCACGGTGTCGTCCTGTTCGACAAAGAGGGGAACCTGCACCACGGCCCCCGTTTCAAGGGTGGCCGTTTTGGTTCCGCTTTGCGCCCTGTCTCCTTTGACGCCCGGAGGGGTTTGGGCGACTTTGAAATTCATTTTGACGGGAAGCGAAATATCAATGATCGCGTCCTGAAACACAAGTCCTTCAAGGATCGTATCGGGAATAAAGTACTTTGCTTTGTTTCCAACCTGCTCTTTGGTGAGCTCAAAGCGTTGTTTCGGGTTTTCTTCGTCTGAAAAAACGTAAGAGCCGCGGCTGGCGTAGATAAACTTTATTTTGATTTTTTGCAGTTCCGCCTCCTCAAACGTTTCTCCGGTGTGAAACGTGCGGTTGAGCACGCCCCCTGTTTTCATGTTGCGGATTTTCGTTTGCATGACGGCGCTTCCCCGTCCCTTGAACACAATAGAATGGTCAAGCACCTCGTAGGGCTGGCCATCTATGACGAATCGTATTCCTCGTTTTAGGTCAATGTGAGTAAGCATAGCAATAACCTCCCTACGGGAGGTCTCCCGAAGGGAAACAATTACGAAGCGATGGTTCCTATGACGGAGGGATGACCGAGCAGAAATTCTTTGCCCGACACCGCTCTTTTCCCCTCAACCTGAAGGCGCCCTATCAGTACTACACCATTTCCCGTTTGAATTGCAAGACCTCCTCCCGCTCTGAATATCTCTCCCTTGGCGCGCGGCCGTTCGGCCGATGAATCTTCCGCAATGGTTGCCTCAAGTATTTTGACGGTTTTTCCTTGCATGGTCGTAAAACTTTCCGGCCAGCGTTCAAATGCCCGAATCTGCCGTTCAATATCCGTGGCGGAATTGTTCCAATCAATCCGTCCGTCTTCTTTTTTTATGCGCGCCGTATAGGTTGCTTTGGCGTGATCTTGCGGCAGGGGGGTGATGGTTTTTGCGATCCATCGGGGAATCGTCTCAACCAGCAGGTCGGATCCTTCGCGCGCAAGGGCGTCGTGAAGGGCGTGAAACGAGGCGACGGCGGGAGAGAGGGCAATGTGGCGTTGAGAGAGGATTGGCCCGTGGTCAACTTTTTCGTCCATGAGCATAATGGTCACGCCCGTTGTTGTATCTCCCCGAAGCATTGCGGCGTGCACGGGAGAAGATCCGCGATAGCGGGGGAGGAGGGATGGGTGGACATTGAGAACGCCGTATTTCGGAATTGCGAGAATTTCTTTTGGCAGAATCTGCCCGTACGAGGCAACCACGAACAAATCCGGAATCAAATTTTTAATTTTTAATGTTAAGCTTTCCGCGTCAGAATGTTGCAGAACCGGAATAGTGTATTGTTCCGCCAACACTTTTACCGGCGGGGGAGTAAGCATAAGATTGCGGCCCGAGGGTTTGTCGGGCGCCGTTACCACAAGCGCGGGCGCATACGGGGAATGCGCGAGGCGCTCCAACACAATCGCGCCAAACTCCGGGGTTCCAAAGAATATGATTACGGGTTCTTGACAAGGTTGCATGTGTGTTGAAATAATGGGGGTGCCGTCTGAAGTCAGATAGGGCGGCACCCTCGCAAGAGGTAGACCCGGGAGGGGCTGTCAGGTTGATGCAAATCGACCATCTTCCCGGGTTTTGAGTTTCTTATTCGGCGATCTTCCACTCCATGGTGTTTTCTTTATCTGCAAATTCAAGCCAGTCCCCGTCTTGCGTTACGACGAACCACTTCTTTTTTGCCTGCGACCATACCATGGGGTTTCCCTTGTAAAACGGCTTTTTCACGATCTCTTTCGGCTTGAGTTTATCTAACTCCAACCATTTTTTAAAGACGGTTTCAATGGAATAATCAAGATTTCTTGACTGCGCCCATCTTGCGACTTTTGTAATTGCCGTTTTTGCCTTTTCAACGGATCCCGCGAGCTCCAGGAGCTGTTTTGCGGGCCGGGTGAAACGGGAATAGATGATCTCCTTTTTTTTGGCGTTGTCTTTGATGTCTTCCAATCCCAACCCCTTTGTTGAGAAGTAGTGGTTCACCACTTCTTGGATGGGACTTTCTTTCTCTTCTTTTGCCTTTAATGCCTCGGATTTTTTTGCCATGCGTCATTTTCACTCTATAGGAGAATGTGGTAGAATTCAACCCGTGCTGAACCGTATTTTTATTGCCGTTGCGCCGCCGGACGGTGCAAAAGACGAGATTGCCAATGTCCGTACGCCCTTAGCCGGACTTCCTGCCCGCTGGGTTCCAAGAGAAAATTTGCACATCACCTTCGCTTTTTTGGGGAATATGTCTGACGCGGAGGTTGAGAAGCTTGGCGCAACACTGCAAGAAGTCGTTCGCGGAGTTCAAGAGTTTTCCCTCATGCTTTCAAGAGTTGTGTACGGACCCGATGCGAGCGATCCCAGCATGGTATGGGCGGTGGGGGAGGCGCCGCAGGAGTTTCTACGCCTTGAGGAGGCGTTTGCAAATGCGTGGCCATTGTGGAGGGGGAAGGGCGGTTCCGTGGTGCACATGACGCTCGCCCGTCTCAACGCGTTTGCCTTCAGGCGCATGGAAGAAGAAGAGCGCCCCATTGTTGAGAGAGACATCCATATTGAAATTCCCGTGCGTTCGCTTGAGATTATGAAAAGCGAGCTGGAGAGGGGAGGGGCGCGGTATACGATCCTGCGGAGCGTTCCGTTGTTATCATCACGCTGATTTTTATGAATGTTCATTTCGTTGGCATAGGGGGCATCGGCGTTTCGGCGCTTGCCCGCTACTATCTCAAAAAAGGGTGGAGGGTAACGGGGTCTGATGGAACGCGCTCTGAAATTACCGACGCCCTGAAACGCGAGGGCGTTCGCGTGTTTATCGGGGAGCACAAGAGAGAACATCTTTCTTCGTCTGCGAACCTTGTGGTGTACAGCCCTGCCGTCCATGCGGATAATCCGGAGTTGTGTCGCGCCGAAGAGCTCAAACAAGCGGGGGGGCGGGTGGATATTCTCTCGTATCCCGAGGCGCTCGGCGAACTGACGAAAACGCACTAT
The DNA here is from genome assembly GCA_964648405.1 of uncultured Candidatus Saccharibacteria bacterium. Taxonomy (GTDB): domain Bacteria; phylum Patescibacteriota; class Minisyncoccia; order Minisyncoccales; family UBA10102; genus CAZYKY01. The sequence continues at coordinate 83 of CAZYKY010000021.1, read as the reverse complement.
ACCATTGCGGTTGCGGGCACGCACGGAAAAAGCACGACCACGGCAATGCTCGGACTGCTCTTAACAAAGGCGGGGCTTGACCC
>CAZYKY010000020.1:0-7012 GCA_964648405.1 uncultured Candidatus Saccharibacteria bacterium | reverse complement strand
CCGCCGCGTGGCTGTTGGCGCCGTACATTCTTTGGGTGAGCTTTGCGGCGTATCTGAATTACACCATTTGGGCACTGAATTGAGGCGTGCTATAATACATACCATGATGGGATATAACAACTGGGGCATGATGGGAGGCGTGGGGGCGCTCGGCACAATCACCTGGTTTGTGCTGTTTGTCGACCTCGTGTTCCTCGGCGTCTGGCTCTGGAAACAAATCAACAAGTAGGAAAGTCAAAAGAATATTTTCGTACTCTTCACGAATGGCTCGCGGCAGTGAAGCGTTTTTGTGTTTTGAAACTTCAGAACCTTGCGTGAGAATTCGGGAGTGGTATACTGCACGAATTGAAAGAAGCATGGCGCTTTTGATCTTTGCGGCAATACTTGTTGCTCCTTATGGTGTCTTCTGTAACTTCATCATAATTTTTTTATGGCACAAATTATTGTCTATCAATTTCTCCTAATCGTGTGTGCGGGCGCTTTGTGGTCTTTTTCCCACTTTTTTCTTAACATCAATACATATGTGGAATTGTTTGCTGTATTTATATTTACGCTGGCAGGAGAATTATTCGGAAAAAAAATACGCCAGGTCATCAAAGCCGAGAGTATGCAGCAATCTTCAACAAACGCAAAAGTCCCCTTGTTTCTTCGGATATTTTTTATGGCAAACGGGGTGCTTTGGATGTTCCTCGCTCTTTTTGATTTTTTTGGTGTAATGCTGCTTTTAAACAAGGGCATTACTGCGCCCTCACTTTTTGTTCCTGCTTTTGCATTCGGAACAATAAGCATGATTATTGGCATTGGAATGTACACTCTGCAAAAATGGACTCTTCCGATATTTGGGATTTTCTTTTCAATGAACATTATAACCTTACTGACGCAGGGATTTGATTTGGCAACCCTTAGCCCGTTGCTTTATGGAGGTATACTGTTCTTCTTTGGTTATCTCTATCGTTCATTTTTTGCCGGGCAATGGATCCATTATTCCTTTCATGGATTATGTGCCGCGTTTTTTGCGTTGCTTGCCGTTTTTACTTTTTGGCCCGCATTGTTGAGTCCTGTTTCTGACGCAGATGTTAACGCGTTCATTAATGAAACTCGTTGGGAGATGCTTGGTTCTCCTGTGGTTTTTGAATCATTTCGCGCATACGGGAAACTCAATGATTCAGAAACTCTTTTATTCCAGCGCGCTGTTTTGCAGGAGCCGAATTTCAAAGAAACAATGCGCACATCTTTAGAAATTCGCCGGGCAGTACGCGTGATGTTAGAAACAATGACTTCAGACGAACGCAAGGAATTCCAGCAGTTGTTTTTTACAGATGAGCGTTTGAACACTCAAACTCAGAAAGAAAACATTTCCGTCAGCCCTGTTTTTGATCCTCGTGAAAGCGTCCTTTCTGCATTTTCCATTGATCCTAAAGTTGCAAGCAGTATAAAGATATTTGAACAAAGAGAAAACGAAGAACGCGATCTTTTGCTGTCTTCGGTTTCTCCGGAGACAATACGCCGCAACGGGCGTTCAAAGACCTTGCTTGCAATCTCCACAGAGGACACTATTGAGGTATATTTGTATGCTCCCAATGAAACAGCGTCCAATGAAGTATATGATTTTGAGTATTACAATTCCAATTTTGAAAATTCACAAGGATTTGAAGGGGATTATCATCTTGTCAGTATGCGAAATGGAATCATTCTATCTTCTCAATTCATCGGTAAAACAAATTTTGGAAAGAATAGAATTGATACAGCGATACAAACAACTATTGAACCTTTTACGCTCCAGCCATTGCTTCTCTTCTATTTTCGGAGTGGATCAGATAATATCAAAAGTTTTTTTTATCGTGTTGATGAAAAGGGCAGATTTTATTCCGTGTTATTTGTGAATCCGATTGGCAAGGAGGGCTATTACCCTTATGACGACTTTATTTTACATTCGATTGGTGATCCGACAAAACTTCAACAGCTGAACAACAAATCAGTGGCATGGTGCGTCGCTTATCCGGGAAGTGAATATACCTGCAGAGCTTTTCGTTATAACGGTGAACATTTTATTCAGATTATGGATGAGTGATGGCAATATACTGTAAGAATCCATCGCGTTGTTTACAGTCTGCCGTTCGGGTACTGTAAACACCATGACTATTCATAAACATACACGACTCTCTCCGCTCCAACGCCATGAGGTATATGGCAACTACCATACCGAAAACATAGGGTTTTCAATTCCCATCGACGCGCTCAAACCGATTATCCTCGCACACCTAAAGTAATGCGAAACATTGACAAGAATTGTCTTTCGCGGTATGATGTCCGCGTTCGAAGTTGAAGAGACGAGGTCGGGTTTCTGAGACGAACACAGCATTAAACACAAAACATCAATGACTGGAACAATCAAAACACTCAAAGACAGAGGATTTGGATTCATTGCCCGCGAAGGCGAGGCAAAGGACCTGTTCTTTCACTCCAAGGATTTGGTCGGAGTGACCTTTGAGGAACTTCGCGAAGGCGATACGCTTTCCTTTGAGGTCGCCAATGGCGAAAAAGGACCCAGCGCCGTCAACGTGCAGAGAGCGTAATCGTTACGCTTTCCGGAACACCCCCCGAGAGAAATCAAGGGGGGTGTTTTGTTGCACGCTTTACTTTTTTAAAGAAAAGTGGCACAATAGCTGCCTGTAATCTCCAGAGGAGTTTTTTATTTTGGAACGATATGGAAATCCGCAATATTGCTATTATTGCCCACGTTGATCACGGAAAAACAACGCTTACCGACGCCATCATGCGCCAGACAGGCATGTTCAAGGAGGGGATGAGTATGGACACCAACGCGCTGGAGCAGGAGCGTGGCATTACCATTTACGCAAAAAACACCGCCGCGTTCTATAAAGATACCAAGATCAACATCGTGGACACGCCCGGGCACGCCGATTTTGGCTCTGAAGTTGAGCGCGTGCTGAGGTCCATTGATTCGGTGCTGTTGGTTGTGGACGCGCAGGAAGGCCCCATGCCCCAGACGCGGTTTGTGCTGAAAAAAGGGCTTGAGCTCGGATTGAGGCCAATCGTCGTGGTGAACAAGATAGACAAACAGGCCGCCGATCCCGCCAGAACGGTTGAGCAGGTTTTTGAGCTTTTTCTGGAGCTGGGAGCAAGCGACGAGCAGATCAATTTTCCCGTCATCTACGCGATTGGAAGGGAGGGCGTCGCAAAAAGAAATCTTGCGGACGAGTCGCATGATTTGAGTCCCTTGCTTGACGCGATCTTGCAGCATGTTCCGCCCGCGGGAGGCGGGGTAAACGATCCGCTGCGAGCCCAGCCGTTTAACCTTGCGTATGATAACTTTTTGGGGCGCATTGCCATTGTGCGCGTGTACGAAGGAGCCGTGAATGTGGGCGACGCGGTGTATGTGAAAAACGAGAAGGAAAAAGCATATGCCGGCAAAATTACCAAGATATTCACATTCCGCGGACTTGCGAGGGAAGAGGTTTCGCGGGCGGAGGCGGGAGACATTGCGATGATTGCGGGAATTCCGACAATTTACATCGGCGATACAATCTGCGCCTCGCCCGACCAGGAGGCGCTTCCATCCATTGTTGTTGACGAGCCGACGATTACGCTGAATTTTTTGGTGAACGATTCGCCGTTCGCGGGACGCGAAGGAAAGTTCGTCACCTCGCGCCAGATACGCGAGCGCCTTGAAAAAGAGCTTGAGGTGAACGTGGGGCTTCGCGTTGACTTTGACGAGAGCGTGGCTGGCAACACGTTTCGGGTATACGGGAGGGGGGAGCTGCACATTGAAGTTCTCTTGGAAACCATGAGACGGGAGGGGTACGAGTTGCAGGTCTCCCAGCCCCGGGTCATTGTGAAAGAGATTGACGGTAAAAAAATGGAGCCGTTTGAGGAGGTGACGGTTGATGTCCCCTCCGAGTTTCAAGGCGCGGTGATTGAAAAACTTGGGCAGCGCGGGGCGGTTCTCTCGGGACTCCATGCGCGCGACGGTTCCGTCCGTCTCGTATTCAAGGGACCCACGCGGGGACTTCTTGGTTATCGCGGGCAGTTCGTCGTGGATACGCGGGGGCTTGGAATTTTTTCAAGCCGGGTGCTCGGGTTTGAACCGTATGCCGGCTCCATATCGTCTCACGCGTTCGGGTCTATGGTGTCTATGATGGCCGGGAAGGCGCTTGCCTACTCTCTTGCCAATCTGCAAGAACGGGGGACGCTCTATGTAACGCCGGGAACGGAGGTATACGAGGGCATGGTCATCGGGAGCACATCTATGGGATCTGAAATGTCGGTGAATCCCATCAAGGGGAAACATCTTACCAATATGCGGGATTCCGATGCGGATAAAAAAATCCAGCTTGATCCTGCGCGCGCAATGACCATTGAAACGGGATTTGAAGTGATGGCCGAAGACGAGTATCTTGAAGTAACCCCAGAAAGCATCCGCCTGCGAAAAAAATATCTCTCTGCAATTGATCGCGTGCGCGCCGAGCGACAGACAAACCGTTGATTATTGTGCTATACTAGTCCAATGCGACAGTGTGAAAGGTCGAGCAATAGTACGGTGTAACATATAACGTGTACATGAAAACGCTCAATCTTGTTGCCATGGTGCTCGTGATCGTCGGAGGTCTCAATTGGGGGTTGGTCGGGTTGTTCAATGTTGACCTCGTTGCCATTATATTCGGAGACATGTCAACGCTGTCTCGGCTTGTCTATGTGCTTGTTGGAGCAAGCGCCTTGCTCATGCTTCCCAAGCTTGGGAACAACGCATAGAACATTGCCTGTTTTTGCGCGAATTGCGGCCGTCCTCTTGGGCGGCCGCTTCGTTTTTTTTGAGTTGACATGGCTATGGAAAGTAGGTACCGTTATATACGATGAGGTTTATGCCGAATACTCCAAGAGAGCGTGTTGCATGGATTATCGCGGGAGTACTGCTTCTGCTTTTGCTTTGGTGCGCCTTCGGGAGCTATCTGAATCTGCCGACATTTGCAAGCTTGACGGCGGGGACGCTTGAATCAGAAGAAGCTACGCCTTCTGCCGTCAAAGAGTCCGCCTCCCAAGTTCCGGCGGTGCAACGCCCGGTTTCAAACACCATTGCTATTATTCCAACTCCAACTCCAAAACCATCCGTTGCTGTTGTCCCTTCTTCCGTGCTTCCCTTCGCGGCAAATCTTCTGGCGGTTGCGGGGGATACCTCCGTAACGCTCTCGTGGTCAGTTCCTCTTTCTTTGAATCCTGTTTCGCACTATGTAGTATCTCGTTCTACATCTCCTGCACAAGGATCACTCATTGCCACCACGCCGGTTCCGTTTTACATTGACTCCTCCGTTTCAAACGACACGACCTATTATTATCAGGTGCAGGCGGTTGATTCAAAAGGTTCCACCGGGCCAATGTCAAATCAGGCATCGGCAACTCCTCGGCTTTTCGTAACCGTTCCGTCCTCTCCCTCAAACCTCGTGGCAACAGGCGGGATCAACCACATTGCGCTTGCATGGAGTTCTCCCGCCTCTTCCGGCGGGGGGCAAGTAAGCGAATACCGGATCTATCGCGGATTTTCTTTTGATGCCATCGGTTTTTACTCGTCCACGCAAAACCCATGGTATTCGGATTTTTCGGTTACTCCGGGAGTTACGTATTATTACAAAATATACGCAGTAAATCGCGCCGGAACGTCTCTGCCCTCCAATACCTCCTCGGCAACCCCGACCCAACAGCAACAGCAGACGGTCTCTCCCGTGTATTATCAGCCGTCCGTTCAGCAGATTCCCATTGTTATCTCGAGCCCGGCGCCGCCGGTGTATTACGCTCCTCCGGCCTCGTATCAAAACCCGGGGCAGGTTTCGACTCTTCGCGTCACCCGAGAGGGGGACGCCAGGGTTGAGCTTGGCTGGTCGTACCCTTCGCAGGGGACAAATCCGATCACGGGATTCCAGATTTTCAGGGGGATTTCTTCTGACGCTCTCGGATACGTCAACACCGTTTCCGGCGCTTCGTACGCGGATGCTTCGGTTATCAATGGCACAACCTACTATTATCAGGTGCGGGCGGTGGATTCGCAGGGAAGTCCCGGAGAAAAGTCAAACCGCGTTTCCGCAACTCCGAGCTCGCTTTTGCAGGCGCCTTCCGAGGTGACGGGTCTCGCGGGTGAGTTGCGCGCTCCCGTCATTCATATTTCGTGGGTGGCCCCCCGCGTTGGGGACGTCATCTCTTCCTATCGCATATATCGCGGGGTAAACTCCGCGAATGATGCCTTTTATCAGAGCGTCTCTTCCCTTGCGTTTGACGACGCAAACGTTGCGGCGGGAAACACCTATTACTACCGCGTGGAGGCGGTGGGGGTTATGGGAGTGGGTCCAAAATCAAACCAGATCACGGTTTCATATCCAGCTCCTGCTCCGCCCGTTCCTCCTGCTCCGCCGGTCCCGCTGCCCGGAACCATCACGAACATATACGTCTCGCCCGTAAATCCCACAGACGGGCGGAGCACCATAACATGGTCGGGGACGGGAGACATCGCCTCCTACAACCTTTGGAAGTCGATAAACTCCGGAGGTGAAACACTCGTGCTTTCCGGGTCCGCCACGCAATACTTCGATTCCGGACTTGTCGCAGGCAACATATATCAGTACAGGGCGCAGGCGGTTTCGAGCGCCGGTGTCCGCGGAGCGTACAGTGAGTATGTAACGGTGATTCCCCGGTATTCCCTTTCTCCCTCTGTACCAACTCCGCCCGTTCCTCCTGCTCCGCCGGTCCCGCTGCCCGGAACCATCACGAACATATACGTCTCGCCCGTAAATCCCACAGACGGGCGGAGCACCATAACATGGTCGGGGACGGGAGACATCGCCTCCTACAACCTTTGGAAGTCGATAAACTCCGGAGGTGAAACACTCGTGCTTTCCGGGTCCGCCACGCAATACTTCGATTCCGGACTTGTCGCAGGCAACATATATCAGTACAGGGCGCAGGCGGTTTCGAGCGCCGGTGTCCGCGGAGCGTACAGTGAGTA
>CAZYKY010000019.1:0-7107 GCA_964648405.1 uncultured Candidatus Saccharibacteria bacterium | reverse complement strand
TAAAAGAGGCCTGCTCAAGCTCGCGAGGGGTGGAAGGATTTTGAAAGCGCTGGCGCGACCGCCTGATGTACCAGAGGGAGAGGTCGTCAATAACGAACGACTCTATTGCACGGGCCGCTCCCGTGATGTCGTAGGCGTCAAGACGCTTGGTCGCTTCTCTGGCTACGGCTTCAAGGCGCGAGAGAATCCACCGGTCCAGCACATGCCCGCTTTTTCTTTTGGAGGCCGCGGGTGGGAGGTATGTCTTGTAGAAAACAAGCGAGTTCCAAAGCGTCAGCATGAATTTTCGCACAATCTGGGAAAGGTCCGCCTCGCGAAATGCCTTGGGATCTCCGGGCTGGTTGATCGTATAGAAATACCACCGCACTGCGTCCGCTCCGTGCGTTTCAACCATGCTCCAAGGATTCACAATATTGCCCTTGGACTTTGACATTTTGTTTCCCTTCTCATCAAGCACATGCCCCGTGGAAATCACATGTTTATAGGGTTCTTTGAATCCAAGAAGCGTGGAAACCGCGAGCAGGGTGTAAAACCATCCGCGCGTCTGGTCAATTGCCTCCACGATATAATCCGCCGGAAAAAGAATTTGCTTGACGAGCTTCCCATGGTGCGCAAACGGGATTCCCGCTTGCGCAAACGGCATCGCACCCGAGTCAAACCATACGTCGCCCACCTCTTTCACGCGCACCATCGTCCCGTTGGCGCACGACGAACACCGAAACACCACCTCGTCCACGAACGGACGATGAAGATCAATATCCATATCGCTGTTTCTTGGAAGCAGGGAGCCCGTGAGTTTTTTCCATGCTCCGGTTTCAAGTTGTATTGCCTGCCTTTGTTCTATAATCTGCCGTTTTGAAAATCCGCGGAGCATTCCTTCCAGCAAGGTCAGAGGCGCCTCGTGACTGACGATAAGAATGGTCTTCCCCTCGTGCTCCCGTTCCATCGACTTCACAAAATCAACCATGCGGCGGGCGGTGTCCGTCCAGCTTTCTCCGCCGGGAACGGGCAGCTCAAACCTTCTCATGTAGTGCTCCAGGGGGGTCTCCCCGTCCCGATGCCAAAATTCCGCAATTTCCGGAAGGGTCTTCCCGTTGTACTCGCCCGTATCAAACTCTCTCAGGCGCTTGTCATACGCGGGAGCGATTCCGAGTTTTTTTGCCACGATCTCCGCGGTTTTTTTCGTGCGCGCGAGGTCTGAGGCGACAATCATATCAACGTGTTTTTTCAAAAGGGCCACTCCCGCCCGTTCCGCCTCCGCCACGCCCCGGGCCGTGAGCTCCACGGCAACGCGCTCCGGCCACGACGAAACGACAGATGTCGTCTGCCTGGAGGAGTGCCCGTGGCGCAGAATATAGTAGGTGTTTTTCAATCCCGCGCGCGCCGCAAGATCTTTGACAGACCCCACAAATTCAACCGCCTTGCACGCCCTACACTCCCAGATCGGCAGAGGGGTTCCCCAGTAGCGCTCCCGGGAAAACGCCCAGTCCTTCACATCGCGCAGCCATTCCCCGAACCTTCCGTTTTTGATGTGTTCGGGGTACCAGGAGATCCGCTGGTTGTTCGCGATGAGTTGTTTTTTTACTTTCTGCACCGCGACAAACCAGCTCTCTTTCGCATAATACAAAAGCGGGGTGGAACACCTCCAGCAAAAGGGATACTCGTGTTCATACAACTCCTCTTTCAGGAGAAACCCCCGCTTTTTAAGGTCCTGAATAATGTGGGGGTCGGCGTCTTTCACGAACATCCCTTTCCACGGCTCAACGGCATCCGTAAACTTTCCCTCTTCGTTCACGAGATGAAGCATGGCGAGTCCCTCTTTTTTTCCGAGTTCAAAGTCCTCAACGCCGTAGGCGACCGCCGTATGCACAATGCCCGTCCCGTCCTTTTCAGACACGAAATCGGCTGGAACGACCGTCCATACCTTTTTTCCTTTTTCGGGTTCGGCGAATTTCCAGAGTGGAACATACTCAAGCCCCACAAGGTCTTTGCCTTTCAGGCGCCTGGCCTTCTCGTGCGCCCCGAGTACCCGATCTGCCAGCGAGCGCAACATTACGTAGTGCTCGTCTTCAACTTTCGCAACCACATATTCCGCCCCCGCGTTCACCGCAAGCCCCACATTGCCGGGCAGTGTCCAGGGGGTTGTGGTCCACGCAAGAAAGTAGCAGTTGGTCTGCGGAATTTTTTTGTTCGTCTTGAGCTTGAACTTGACATATATGGCGGGATCCTTCACGGTTTTGTACCCCTGCGCAACTTCGTGAAACGAAAGAGGTGTCCCGCAGCGCGGACAATAGGGAACCACTTTATAATCCTTGTAAAACAATCCGCGATCCCGCCACTGTTTCGTGATCCGCCAGGGGGTCTCAATGTACGGGGTCTCGTACGTAATATAGGGGTTGTCCATGTCGAGCCAGTACCCGATGCGCTCGGTGAGGCGCTCCCACTCTTGCTTATACGCCCACACGGACTCTTTGCACTCTTTGTTGAAGGCGGCGATGCCGTAGGACTCAATGTCTTTTTTTGAGGAGAGGCCGAGTTTTTTCTCAACCTGAAGCTCTACGGGAAGCCCGTGCGTATCCCACCCTCCCTTGCGCTCCACGCGGTATCCGCGCATGGTCTTGTACCTGCACATCATGTCTTTGAACGAGCGCGTGAGGACGTGGTGGATGCCCGGACTTCCGTTTGCCGTGGGGGGACCCTCGTAAAACACAAAACGAGGGCCTTTTTTGCGCCTCGCCACGGACGTCTCAAACGCGCGTACGGTCTTCCAGAACTCCAATACGCGTTTTTCCAGTTGGGGAAATTTCGTTTCCTGCATACCCGAATCCTATCCTATCTGTCCATTTTTTTCAACGGTTACATGCGGTCGGGAGAGGCAATGCCAAGCAGAGAGAGGGCGTTGCGCAGGGTTTGCGCGGTCGCCCCGACGAGCAGGAGGCGGAGGGCTCTCTGGGAATCCTCCGCTTTGAGAACGGGCAGGGAGGCGTAGAGGGCGTTGCACGAGCGCGCGAGATCAAAAGCGAACAGGCAGATGAGGTTGGGAGCTTTTTGCATCGCCGCATCTTCCACCATTTCGGGAAACTTGCTCACCTGACGCAAGAGCGCCTCGTCCAGAGGGTGCATTTCTGCACCATGGCCGACTGCGCGGAATGTTTTTGCTTTTGCCAGAATGCTTTGGCACCTCGCGTGCGTGTACTGAATATAGGGAGCCGAGTCCCCTTCAAGCGCAAGGGACTCTCGCATGTCAAAATGAATGTCGGTCATGCGCGCAACTTTCAGAATGCCGTATTTAATCGCGCCTATCCCAACCGCCTCCTCAACGGCTTTCTGCGCTTTTAAACCGAGTGAGCGCCCCGTCCCCGAATGCGTGGTTATATCGTGGGCGCGGGCAATCATTTCGCGCATCAACTGATCGGCGGACACCACGTTGCCTTTCCTTGACGACATCTTTCCTTCTCCTTTCAGATCAACAGACCCGAACGACACGTGTTCAAACTCCTCTCTCGCTCCAAGCCCGAGTTGTTCCGCCATGGCAAAAAGCTGTTTGAGATAGAGCGTCTGTTCCGGACCCACGACCCACAGGTATCTGTCTGAAGGAAACTTCTGTTTTTTTGCCCTAATGAGGGCAAGGTCCTGGGTATGATAAAGGGAGGTTCCGTCCGCCCGCAATACGATTGCGTCGGAAAGCCCAAACGAGGAGAGGGAGCTCAACACCGCCCCGTTTTCGATTGTTCTGAATACCCCCTTTTTCAGCCCCTCTTGGACGAGTTCTTTCCCTTTCCGGTACAGATCGCTTTCAAACCACTGGTGGTCGTGCCTGCTTTTGAGGGCGCGGTATGTTTCGGAGAATCCTTTGAGCGTCCACTCGCGCAGAACTTTCCAGAGGGCGCGCACGGATTTTTCTCCCTCCTCCCACGCCCTCAACATCTCCTGCATCTCTTCTTTTGCTTTTGGAAATTGCGCCTCCGCCTGCACTCCCAGCACATAAAACCGATCAAGAAACGCATCCCCCTTGATTGCTCCCGGTTTTTTCCACGCCTTCTTTCTGAACGACCAGCCTGCCCATTCTTTCATCCGATCCCTCCACGGCACGGTTGGCTCTAGGGGAAGATGAGGAATCTCCTCTTCTTGTCCGTATTGAAGGTATGCCCAATTCGCTTTCATAACGTGGATGCCGCGGTCGTTGTTGATGACGTCCCGCACAACCTTTGCCCCCGCCGCCTCAAATATGTTGGCGAGAGCCATCCCCGTAACATTATTTCGAACATGGCCCACGTGCAGTGTCTTGATGGTGTTGGGAGAGGTGTGCTCCACCAGCAGGGTCTTTTGCCGCAAGAGATCCGAGCGCCCGTATTGTTCTCTCTCTTTGAGACAGCGCTCCGCCTCGCCAAGGAGCGAGGCGTACGAGATGCGAATGTTGACAAATCCCGGGTCTGCAACCTCAACCTCGCGCACGCATGAAGAAGAAGCCGCCTCAAGGCGCGCCTTAAGACGGCGGGCAAGATCAACGGGGTTCTTCCCCAACAAAGGGGCAAGCACCAGCGCGACGTTTGTCGCGTAATCGCCGTGGCCTTCTTGCTGGGGACGTTCCAGTTTTACATCGCGAGCGCTTACATACCCGCCCCACCCCTCTTTGAGGAGGGCATCGTGCAAAAGACGCGCGACCTGCTGGCGTATCATAGCGCTTTCACTATAGGGCATTTTCGCGTAGAATGACAACATGAAGGTGCTGTCTGAACATCGCAAGGCGCGGTTTGATTATGAAATTCTGGAGACGCTGCAGGCGGGCCTTGCCCTGCAGGGGCAGGAGGTCAAATCAATTAAACTCGGGAGGGTCCGCCTTGAGGGATCGTATGTTGTCCCCAAAGGAGAAGAAATGCTGTGGATCGGGGCCGTCATCCCCCCCTACCAACCCCAAAACGCCCCCTCAAACTACAACCCCGAACGGTCCCGCCAAATACTGCTTACGAGAAAGGAACTCTCCTCGCTTTTGGGAAGGGCGAAAGAGCGGGGCTTGACCCTTATCCCCTTAAAACTGTATACTGCCGGTCGCGGGATGATAAAGCTTGAGATCGGGGTTGCCAAAGGAAAAAAGCTCCATGACAAGCGAGAGACGATCCGCGAACGAGAGGCGCAACGGGAGATGGGACGGTTTGTACGGGGGTGAGATGCTTTGACGAAGGGACGAAGACGAAAAAGGCAGGCCGGGGTTTCTTGATTCCCCGCACAAAGATCAAGGGCACAACAACTGCCAACGTATTTGCCCCGCAGAGGGCGCTTGCGTACGCCTAACAGCTACGCCGTCTAGCCGGTTCATTCTCGATATGCCGGCGAAGGCGTCATTCATCGAGAGAGCGAACGGTGCGAATTCGGCCGGCCGCTTCTGCACAGAATTCAAACGGACGGGAGGGTTTTGCCCAATTTCACCTCCCGAGCCGCATTCAATTGGGATATGCCTGTAGAGAGTTTCGGACAAGTCGCTTTCGGACGAGGGTTCAACTCCCTCCACCTCCACTCGACTCACCTTGCTTTTGCTTGGTTTTTATTGACATTTGAGAGGGATTTGTGCATACTCAACCTACTTTGCAAAAGCGTATTATTGCCAACAATTTGATAAAGGCCCAGCAGGTTCGTCTTCTTGACGAAACGGGCAAGCAGGTGGGAGTTGTTTCGTTTTCCGAAGCAATGCGGCTTGCCGCAGAAAAGAAGCTTGACCTTATTCAGGTAACCGAAAAGGCGGACCCCCCCGTCTGCAAACTCGGGGAGTACGGAAAGTATCTGTACTCCATGCAAAAGAAAGAGCGGGGATCTGCGGGAAAAGAGAGCGAGCTGAAAGAAATCCGACTTACCTTTGCCATCTCCCCCCACGATATGGAAACAAGGGCAAAGCAGGCAAAAAAATTTCTTGCGCGGGGAGACAGAATCAAGATTGTCGTTCGTCTGCGCGGCAGGCAAAAATCGCTGGAAAAAGTTGCTCAGGAGAAAATAAGAATGTTTCTGGAATGCATGCGCTCCGATATGGCAATCAAGCTGGAGCGCGAGGCAAAAATGGAGCCGAGGGGACTTACCATGATGATAGCGAAAGGATAAGCATGCCGAAACTCAAAACAAGAAAAGCCGTTACGAAGCGCTTCAAACTGACCCGGACGGGGAAGATTTTGCGCAGGCCCACGGGGCAAGACCACTACCGCTCAAAACAGACGGGAAAACAAAAACGGCAGGACAGAAAGTGGATTCCGCTTTCTGGTTCTGAAGCAAAGGCAGTCAAAAAACTTCTTCACCGCTGATATGGCAAGAATAAAAAAAGGAACAGCCGCGCATAAACGCAGAAAGCATGTTCTTCAGGACGCAAAAGGGTTTCGCTGGGGAAGAAAAGCGAAATACCGCCTGGCAAAAGACGCTCTGCGGCACGCCGGAGCGTATGCGTTTCGCGACCGCAAGGCAAAAAAGCGTTCGTTCCGCGCCCAGTGGCAGGTGAGCATTAACGCCGCCGTCCGAAGCGAGAGCATGCCGTACAGCACATTTATGGCACGGCTCAAGACCCGGGAAATTGCGCTGGACAGAAAGATATTGTCCAAGATCGCGATTGACCATCCGGACGTATTCAAAAAAATTGTGGAAAGCGCCGCCCGATAGCGGAGAAACAAAAAAAGAGGCCTAGGTCTCTTTTTTTGTTTTTGACAAGAAGTCGTTCGCTTTTTTGAGCACATCCCTCGCGGTCGGGAAGCGCAGGGTCTTCAGCGCCTTTTCGTAAGGCAGCCACAGAAACCCCGAATGCTCCGTGGAAATTTGCACATTGCGGTTCAGCGTGATCCCGACAAAGAACACGACGGTTTTTGAAACCTTGTCCCCTTCCGCCTGAAAATAATAGTGGCTCGTCTCCCGAAATCCCTCAAGAAGGCGCACATCCGAAAGCCCCGTCTCCTCTTGAATCTCCCGAAGGGCGGCCTCCTGCGCCTCCTCCCCCTGTTCAATGCGCCCCTTGGGGAAATACCAAAAATCCTTTTTCGTGCGGGTAGAAGATGGAGAGTGGAGCAAAAGATACTGGGGAGTCCCTTGAGCAACGTATGCCACAACCGCCCCGGCCGATGTTTCTTTTCTCATACG
>CAZYKY010000018.1:3463-7177 GCA_964648405.1 uncultured Candidatus Saccharibacteria bacterium | reverse complement strand
TAAACGAAAAAAAGTTTGCGCTGGCGGCGGCTAAAGTTATGGGAATTTGGTATGTGCTGTGCGCGGCATTTGTTGCGCTGGCGCCCGAGGTCGGGCTCCGGCTTTTCGGATGGATGGTGCATTTGGTAAACCTTGAATCGGTGGTGAATGCTGGAGTGACCGCAACCGGGTTTTTCGTCGGGCTGGTTGAACTCGTAGCGCTTGCCTACGCAACGGCATGGGCGTTTGCGTGGTTCTACAACCGTTCGTTGCGCCGGTGATACTATGGTGTACACCTGCCCCATGCATCCGGAGGTTGAGCGGGAACGGCCCGGAATGTGCCCGGAATGCGGAATGGATTTGGTCAAAGCAGAAAGTAAAACGAAAGAGCATCAAGATAAACACGCGGGGCACAGCACAAGGATGTTCCGGGTGAAATTCTGGAGGAGTTTGTTCCTGAGTATTCCCGTGGTGCTCTATTCCGGCCTTGCGCGGGATGTGCTCTCGATATCCATGCCGCAATTTTTCGGGTCGGACCTCCTTCCCGCGCTTTTGGGAACAATTATATTTTTTGACGGGGGAGTCGTGTTTTTGCAGAGCGCGTGGAGAGAGCTGAAGGCAAAGATGCCCGGCATGATGACACTCATCGCGCTTGCAATCAGCGCGGCGTTTTTGTTCAGCGTGTTTGCGGTGTTTGCCGGCAAGGAGACGCTCTTTTGGGAACTGGCCACGCTGATTACCATTATGCTGTTGGGGCATTGGCTTGAAATGAAAGCGGTGCAGGGGGCGCAGGGAGCGTTGAAAGAACTCTCGAAACTTTTGCCCGACACCGCCGAGGTGGAGCGGAATGGAGAGAGCGTGATTATTCCATTGTCCGAACTCAAAGAGGGCGACATTGTTCTTGTGCGTCCCGGAGGAAAGGTTCCGGCAGACGGCCTGATGGTGGAGGGAAGGAGCGATGTGGACGAGTCCATGATATCGGGAGAGTCAAAACCCGTGGGGAAACGCGTTGGAGACGCGCTCATAGCGGGCAGTGTCAACGGAGACGGTAGCATCAAAGCGCGCGTGACCGGCATAGGAGAGCATACGTTTCTTGCGGGCGTGATGCGGCTGGTCGCGGAAGCCCAGGCCTCAAAGTCCAAGCTTCAACTTCTCTCTGACCGGGCGGCGTTTTATCTCACGATTGTTGCGGTGCTGGTCGGGGGAGGGGCGTTTGTCGCGTGGCTCGGCATTCGGGGGGATGTTGTGTTTGCCACGGAAATTTTGGTTGCGGTGCTCGTCATCGCCTGCCCCCATGCCCTGGGACTTGCCGTGCCCTTGGTCGCCTCCATATCCACGACGCTTGCCGCCAAGAACGGACTTTTGGTAAAACAGCGCATGGCTCTGGAGGCGGCGCGCAATATTGACGTGGTGCTGTTTGACAAGACGGGCACCCTCACAAAAGGAGAGTACGGCGTGGACAAGATATGGTCATCCAAACATGACGGAGGACAGACCTCCGTTCTTTCGCTTGCCGCTTCCGTTGACGCGCGCTCGGAGCATTTTATCTCAAAAGCCATCGTTGCCAAGGCGAAAGAGAGCGGGGTCGTGCTGAAAGATGCGCAAGATTTCCAGCGCATTCCCGGCAAAGGGGTCAGGGGGGTTGTTGAGGGGGCGGAGGTGTACGTGGGAGGAGGCGCGATTTTGGAGTATGCGAACGATACGCTCTCTTTTGCACTGGCAAAAGAAATAGACGAGGAGGGCAAAAAGGGAAAGACGATTATTTATGTCATACGATCCGGAGAAATTGCGGGCGCGCTTGCCCTGGCGGACGTTATTCGCGAAGAGTCAAAAGAAGCGGTTGCCCGCCTGCGCAATATGGGCGTCAAAACCGCAATGGTCACGGGAGATGCAAACGATGTGGCGGAATGGGTCAGCAAAGAGGTTGGCATTGACGAATATTTCGCCCGCGTGCTTCCGCAAGACAAGGCGGAAAAGGTAAAAGTTTTGCAGGGACGCGGGTTGAAAGTTGCAATGGTCGGCGACGGGATCAACGACGCTCCCGCGCTCACGCAGGCGGATCTCGGCATTGCCATTGGGGCTGGAACGAACGTTGCCATTGAGTCGGCTGGGATTATTTTGGTCAAGAACGATCCGCGGGACATTGCAAAAGTGTTTACCCTTTCCCGCATGACATACTCCAAAATGATTCAGAACCTCCTGTGGGCAACGGGATACAACGTGGTTGCGATCCCCGCGGCGGCGGGGGCGCTGATGCCGTGGGGAATCATACTCCAGCCCGCGTTTGCCGCCCTGCTCATGTCGGTCAGCACCATTGTCGTTGCGTTCAACGCCATGATCATGGCGCGCAAAAAATTATAATCCACATGCGTATATGTTTACTCTTTCGGGCAAGGTGGCGTTGGTAACGGGGGCGGGAAGGGGGATGGGAAGGACGCACGCGCTGGCACTGGCAGGGCAGGGCGCGAAGGTCGCAGTAACGGATATTACCCTGGACGAGTGCCGGCGGGTCGCGGATGAAATCGCGGCGAAAGGAGGAGTTGCCGCCGCCTTCAAACTTGACGTGTCAAACGCGGCGGAGGTGGACGAAGTTGTTTCCAAGGCGGTTTTGCAGTTTGGCCGCCTGGACATTTTGGTGAACAACGCGGGAATTCTCTCTGCTTCTCCCGCGCTTGAGATGGCGCAAGAGGAGTGGGAGAGGGTGTTGAGGGTGAACTTGACGGGGCAGTTTTTATGTGCGCAGAGGGCGGCAAAAGAGATGGCAAAAAACACATGGGGCAGAATCATCAACATTGCTTCCATTGCCTCCGGAGGGGTGGGCGTCGGGTACGCGGGACTTGCGCACTATGCCGCCTCAAAAGGAGGAATCATTGCCATGACCGAGAGCTTGGCAGACGAGTGGGCGGGCCTCGGAATCACGGTGAACGCGGTTGCTCCCGGGGGGATTGACACGCCCATGATTGATCCGTTTCGTTCCGACATGGACGACACAATAAAGGCGCGCGTTCCCATGAAGCGCATGGGAAGGCCCGAGGAGGTCTCGGCCGTTGTGGCGTTTCTCGCGTCGGAAGAGGCGAGCTATGTTACGGGAGCGACCTATGTTGTTGACGGCGGATATCTTGCCACATAATCGGAGGTAAATATGTGGCGCGCTTCTTAGGGGAAGAAAGGGACAGATTGCGGGGGGCGGAAGGGCGCGGTATACTTGAGAGACATGGTTTTTCTGCAAGGGTTTTTTGCTAATAATAAACTGCGCAACCGTTTTGTCGTATTTCTGTTTGTGCTTTCGGCGGCGCCGGTGATTGTGCTGGGAGTCATGATATTTTCTTTCATTGACCGTTCCCACCGCTCCGACGTTGCGCTTATGGCCCAGCAAACCCTCGCGCAGAAAGAAGAAGAAATAAACGCCTTTCTTTCAGACGCTGCGAGCTTGTTAAGTTTGCGCGTTGGATTTGAAGCGCGAGCTGAAATTTCAAAAACGGACCAAGAGTTTTTACTGAGCGGATTCTTGCAGGAAAACTCCAGCATTGAAGAGGTTGCGTTTATCAATTTGCAGGGGCAGGAAGTAACAAAAAAAACGCGCTCCGGCTTGCCGCCCGCTCTTGAGTCGGTCAGCACCTCCCCCTATTATTTGAAAGCCCTGCTCGGACAGGCGACGATTGGCCAAATTCTCAGCGGCTCTCAAGGAACGATGTTTGTGGTTGCTTCTCCCGTCAAAAACAGAAAGAACGAAAT
>CAZYKY010000018.1:0-3363 GCA_964648405.1 uncultured Candidatus Saccharibacteria bacterium | reverse complement strand
ATGGAGCATTGAGAAGCTTACGGAAGAACTGCCGGGCGCACTGTCTGATGTTGCCGGAAAAATGATGGCAAAAGCGCGCGAGGCGTCAGAGCATTTATCTCAGCTGGTGGACGAAATTTTACTTATCGCAAAAACCGAGGCGGGGCGCTTGGAAATTCAAGTTGCGCCGTGCGATCTTGTTGAAACCGTTGAGAAGGCGCTTTCAGAAACACAACCCCTTGCAACAGAACGCGCAATACGCGTGCAGTATGAAAAACCGGCCTCGCCTTTGCGCGTGTTTGCCCACGAGGTGCGGCTCCAAGAGGTTCTTTTGAACTTGATTGGCAACGCCCTGAAATATAATCACGGCAAGGGCGGGGTGCGCATATGGCACGAAGAGCGGGGCAACAAAGTGGTAACGCATGTGCAGGATGACGGCATTGGCATTCCCAAGAACGAGCAGGTACATGTTTTTGAAAAATTTTTCCGTTCGGAGCTTGCAAAGCGGAATGGCATTGCAGGAACAGGGCTGGGGCTTTTTGTCGTCAAAGAAATCGTGGAACGCATGGGAGGGAGCATTTGGTTTTGGTCTGAAGAAGGCAAGGGGAGCAGGTTCAGCTTTGCACTGCCCGTTGCTTCTTGATTTTTGCGGGGGTTTCTCTATGATGATCTTGTTGGTGCTTTGCAATGCTGCAACAGACAAGGTCGCCCAACGATAACTTTTTTCGCATCATATGAACAAGAGATTGTATGTTGGCGGGTTGAACTTTCGCACCACCGAAGCGGAATTGCGAGCCAAGTTTGAAGAGGCCGGAGCAGTGGAATCGGCAATGATTCTTTCCGACAAAATGACCGGCCGCTCCAGAGGGTTCGGATTCGTGGAAATGGCAACCGTTGAAGAGGCGGCAAAGGCCATTGAAATGTTCAACGGAAAAGAATTTGACGGAAGGCCTCTGACCGTGAACGAAGCAAAGGAAAAGACAGAACGCTAATTCCTTCGCAATAACAAAACACCCCGAGCGATCCGCCTCTGGCGGGGAGTCGAAAGGGTGTTTTGTTTTACGCGGATTGTGATACAATGGCGCAATCATGGATGTCATCTCCGCGGTTATTCTTGGCGTTATTGAGGGCATTACCGAATTTCTCCCCATCTCCTCCACCGGGCATTTGATTTTGTTTTCAAAACTCCTCTCGCTTCCCGATGGGAGATTCACCCAAACATTCCAGATCGCCATCCAGTCGGGAGCCATGGCGGCGGTTGTGCTGTTATACTGGAAGATGCTTCTTTCAACGCCGGACGTATGGAAAAAAGTGCTGGTTGCGTTTGTTCCGACCGGATTCGCGGGATTTTTCTTATATCCCTTATTTAAGAGTGTTTTTCAGTCAAGCATGGAAATCGTATTGTGGTCGCTGTTTCTCGGCGGCGCGTTTCTTATATTTTTTGAAATGGTGTATCAGGCGAAAAAATCCGTGTGCGCGAATCTTTCAGAAATAACATACCATCAGGCGTTTTGGATCGGAACGTGGCAGGCGCTCGCGATCATTCCCGGCGTTTCAAGGTCCGCCGCCTCCATTGTCGGGGGGATTGTCATGAATCTTGACCGCAAGCTGGCCGTGGAGTTTTCTTTTCTGCTCGCAATTCCCACCATCGTGATCGCCACGGCGTATGATCTTTTGCGCCACGGCTCCTCGTTTTCTTTGGCGGAGTGGGATATTCTGTTCCTGGGTAGCGTTGTTTCGTTTTTTGCCGCGCTCGTGGGGATCAAGTTTTTGCTCGAGTTTATCAAAAAACATAACTTTCTCTATTTCGGGTTTTACCGGATAGCGCTTGTACTTGTCTTTTTCTTTCTGTTTGCCATATCATTATAACCACACGCGCATGAAAGAATTCTTTATCGGGATTGTTATCATTGTTCTTCTTGGGGCGGGCTCGTATTTTTTTGTCTCCCGCAAAGAAAAAACCCCGGAGCAATCTCCGACTTCCGGCTCCGAGGATCGGCAGGGCGTCTTAACGCCCGCCCAGAACGCGCCGCAAGAAGCGCCCCAGAAAGGCACAACGGCTTCTGCTCCGGCCCAAGCGCCGGCTTCGCTTGCCGCAAAACCCTCCGCGCCCGTTTCTTCCGCGCCTCCCTCGACACTGCAGGTGGAAACCGTGCAGGCGGGAAGCGGAGTTGGGGCGCAACCCGGCAACACGCTTCAGGTGCACTACACGGGAAACCTGTGGGGCGGGGGGGTGTTTGATTCTAGCTACACGAGCGGGGTTCCCTTTGAGTTTACGCTCGGGCGGGGCGAGGTGATTTTGGGCTGGGACGAGGGGATGGTCGGGATGAAAAAGGGGGAAGTTCGAAAACTCGTCATTCCTCCCGATTATGGGTACGGCCAGTATGGCACTCCCGGAGGGGCGATTCCTCCCAACGCGACCCTTGTGTTTACGGTTGAACTCCTCTCAATCAACGGGAACTAGCGAGTGTGTCGTATGAATATCGCCTATTTTTTCAAAGAGGAGTGGGAGAAAAAGTATCTTGAAACGCATCCTGACTTTCAAGCATTGATTCCTTCGACGCGCTTTATTCGGGGCGCGTGCTCAAAAGAAAGCGCGGAGGCGTGCAAAGACGCCGAGATTCTCTCGGTGTTCGTTGACTCGGTCTTGGACGGAGAAACGCTTGCCCGCATGCCTTTGCTCAAGCATATTGCCGCGCGCTCAACGGGAATTGACCATATTGACGGGGCGTACTGCAGAACAAAAGGGATAACAATCTCGTCGGTTCCCTCGTACGGGGAGTATACGGTTGCCGAGTACACGTTTGCCCTGCTCTTGTGCCTGTCGCGCAAAATATACGACGCCTATGACAGAATACGGGAGACGGGAAAGTTCAGCCAGGAGGGCCTGCGCGGATTTGACCTGAAAGGAAAAACGCTTGGGGTGGTTGGATGCGGAAAAATAGGGCGCCATGTTGCCTCAATCGCAAGGCGTTTTGAGATGAACGTGCTCATTGCCGACCCCGCCTCCGCCTCCCAAGAGTTCGCGAGAGAGATAGGGGGGCAGGTCGTGCCGTTTGAAGACCTTCTGGGGCAGAGCGATATTGTCACCCTGCATGTGCCGTACGCGGATTCCACCCATCATCTCGTCAACGAGCGCACGATTGGCCTTATGAAGCGGGGGGCATATCTCATCAACACGAGCAGGGGAGGCGTAGTGGAGACGGGGGCGCTGGTAAAGGCGCTCAAAGACGGACAGATTGGCGGGGCGGGGTTGGACGTGCTTGAGGAGGAGGGGGCGATACGGGACGAGCTTGATATTCTCATTCGCGGCAACGAGCACGAGTACGATTTGAAGACCGTGCTCGCAAATCATATTTTATTTGATATGCCCAATGTCGTCAT
>CAZYKY010000017.1:0-7416 GCA_964648405.1 uncultured Candidatus Saccharibacteria bacterium | reverse complement strand
TATCCCGCCACCATGGTCATGTGGATGTTTTTCTGGACGCTTCTCGCCGCTCTTGCGGTGATCGCGGGGCGGGAGTTGACCCGCATTCCTCTCCCTTCCACCTCGTTTTCTTCGCTGGGGGCGGTGTTTCTTTTCTTGCTTACGCTCATCTCTTTCTTTGCCCTGCTCTTTATCGGTGGGCAGAAGTATGCCGCAGATCTTGCGTATATGCGCGGCATCCTTGCTTTTCAGAGCGGGCAAGGCGCCGACAAAGCGGGAGAGCGTGTGTTTGCAGCCACAAATCTCAACCCGTCTATGGATATGTACTGGAGGGACCTTGCGCAGCTCTATATTGCCAAGCTCAACGCGCTGAATAGCGACGCCTCCCTTGGAGACGAGGCGAAGAAGCAGCAGATGCAGAACACAGTCAACAACGCCGCCACGGCGGCAAAGCAGGCGGTTGGAGTAGCAAGGGGAAATGTTGCGAACTGGCATGTGCAAGGGTTTGTATTTCAAAATCTTCTTTCTGCCGGAGTCGGTGGCACATACGAACTGGCCGTTCAGAGCTATGAACAGGCAATTGCCATGGAACCCGCATCTCCGTTTGCGCACACGGAACTCGGAAGGGTCTACCTGACCAACGCCCAACTGGTGAAAGAAGACCCGGAGCAGACGCGCCGGGAGTTTGAAAAATCGGAGGCGTCATTGCGCAGAGCGCTTGAACTCAAGGGCGACTACGCCCCCGCGCATTTCCTGTTCGCGGTGTTGTACGACAAACAGGGAA
Source organism: uncultured Candidatus Saccharibacteria bacterium (assembly GCA_964648405.1). Classification (GTDB taxonomy): domain Bacteria; phylum Patescibacteriota; class Minisyncoccia; order Minisyncoccales; family UBA10102; genus CAZYKY01. Next base: position 6,653 of record CAZYKY010000017.1, on the reverse strand, counting down.
GGGCGGCGGAGGCATCAAACAAACTTGAGGAGATCAAACGCACAAATCCAAACGACGCGGGAATTGCCTTTCAGCTTGGCGTAATATACTGGCAGAAGAACAATCTGGGAAAAGCGCAGATGGAGCTTGAGAGGGCAAAAACGCTCAACCCGCAGCATATGAACGCTAGGTATATGCTGGGGCTCGTCTACGACAAGCAGGGCAAGACAAGCAAAGCGCTTGAAGAGTTTCGTGTCATCATGCAGGCAAATCAAAACAGCGCGGAGATTGCCACCATCGTTGCAAACCTTGAGGCGGGAAAACCCGCGCTTGACGGGCTCGTTCCCGCCGAGCCGCCGATTGCGGAGACGCCTCCGGAAATAAGCGGGAAAGAGGCGGCAAAAAAGAAATAGAGTAAACCAGAATAGAGTAAACCAGGTTTACTCAAGAGCGAGTAAACCTGGTTTACTACACGCCTCGTATTGACAAGAGAGAGGGTTTCTAGTAGAATGGCACGCGTGTCTGTGTGCGCTCCGCCTGCCTGACAAAACGGCATACATATTGAATAAAACGCACTTGAGTTTCTTTTTTGCGTATCGCTAGGGAAAAATTTTTGAACCCTTTGAATACCGATGTGCTAGAGGGTCTGTTTTGTTTCATTATCTCCCTCCCCCTATGAGCGCGGCTCCACAACTCAAGAATTTTGGCAAATCAAAGCTTCGTTTTGATTTGCCCTATCTCCTTGAAGTCCAGCACGAAAGCTGGAAGGTTTTCTGGCGGTCATACTTGACGGAGCTTTTGCGCGAGGTCTCTCCCATCCGGGACTATACGAGAAAAGAATTTGAGCTCTGGATTTTGGACTATACGCTTGGAAAGCCCAACCATGCTTCGGATCTTGCGGCGAAGGAAAACGACGACTCGTACGAGGCGCCTTTGAGAATAAAGGTGCGCCTCGTCAACCTCAAGACAAAAGAGGTGAAAGAACAAGAGGTGTTTTTGACCGACGTTCCGCTCATGACCGAGCGCGGAACGTTCGTTCTCAACGGAGTTGAGCGCGTCGCAATCGCCCAGCTTATCCGCTCCTCGGGAGCGTTTTTCACCGCGCAATTCGGAGACAGCAAACGGCTCTTTGGAGCGAAGGTTATTCCCAACAGAGGGGCGTGGCTTGAATTTGAAACCGAGAACTCCGGATTTATCGGCGTGCGGATAGACCGAAAGCGCAAAGCGCCCGTAACCGCGCTTCTGCGCGCTTTTGGCGTTGAGACAAACGAGGAGATCTTGGAGTTGTTTAAAGACGTGGATACCGGAGAGGTGAAGTTTATGGAGGAGACCCTCAAAAAGGATTCCAGTAAAAATCAGGCCGACGGCATGGTTGAGATCTACCGGCGCCTGCGCCCGGGCGACTACGTAACTCCGGAAACCGCCAAAGAACTCGTCTGGAACATGTTCTTTAACTTTGAGCGCTATGACCTCTCAAGGGTCGGGAGATGGAAGACGCTCCAGCGCCTCCCGAACTTGCGGGAGCGCATGATAAAAGAGAGGCCCGCCATTGATACGGTCATTGAAACGCAAGACCGCGTATTGACGCTGGACGACATCGTGGAAGTTATCAAAGAAATCATCCGCCTCAACAACACGCCCGGCGCCCAGCCCGACCAGATTGACCACTTGGGCAACCGCAGGGTGAGAACGTTCGCCGAGTTTTTGCAAAACCGCATGCGGGTCGGGTTTATGCGCATGGAACGCACCATCAAAGACCGAATGTCAACGCTTGATCCCTCAACGATCACCCCCTCCCAGCTTATCAATCCGCGGCCCGTGATGGCGGTGGTCAGGGAGTTCTTCACCTCTTCGCAACTTACCCAGTTTATGGATAATCAAAACCCCCTTGCCGAGCTGGAGCACAAGCGCAGGGTGTCGGCTACCGGCCCCGGAGGACTCACCAGAGAGCGCGCGGGGTTTGAGGTGCGCGACGTTCAGCCGAGCCATTACGGGAGGATCTGCCCAATCCAGACGCCGGAGGGTCCGAACATCGGGCTTGTGGGACATCTTGCCTCGTACGCGAGGGTCAACGAGTTTGGATTTTTAGAGACGCCGTATTTCAAAATGGAACATGGCAGGGTGGGGCAGGAGGCGCACTATCTTACTGCCTATGAAGAGGAGCAGTACACCATTGCAAACGCCGGAATACGGCTGGACGAGAAGAGAGCAATTATGGACGAGGTAGTGAATGCGCGCATCAAAGGGGAGCCCGGAACCGTGGACAAAAGCGCCCTTGAGTATGTTGACATTGCGCCAGAACAGTTTATCTCAATCGCGACGTCGCTCATTCCGTTCTTGAGAAACGACGACGCAAACAGGGCGCTCATGGGATCAAACATGCAGCGCCAGGCGGTTCCTTTAATACGACCTCAGGCGCCTCTGGTGGGAACGGGGGTTGAGGAGAGGGTTGCGAAGGACTCGGGACTTGCCGTGGTTGCAAAATCAAGCGGCGTGGTAACCGAAGTAGACGCGACACATGTGGTTGTGAAGTCGTCGGTCAAGGGAAAATCCGAGTACGAATCCTACCCCCTCCACTCTTTCATAAGAACCAACCAGTACACTTGTTCCCACCAGCGCCCCATTGTGCAAAAGGGCGACGAGGTGGAGGCGGGGCAGGTGCTTGCCGACGGGTCTGCCATGGATAATGGGCGCCTCGCGCTGGGAACCAATCTGATGGTCGCCTTCATGTCGTGGCGGGGAGGCAACTATGAAGACGCAATCATTCTTTCGGAACGGCTCGTGAAGCAGGATACGTTCTCATCTATTCATATTGAGGACTTTGTTTGCGACGTGCGCGAAACGAAGCTTGGGCCGGAGCTTACAACCTCCGACATTCCGAATATCGGGGAGGAAAAGTTAAAAGACCTTGACGAGGAAGGCATCGTGCGCGTCGGGGCGGTCGTGGGGCCGAGCGACATTCTTGTGGGAAAAATTTCTCCCAAAGGAGAGGCCGACCTGACCGCCGAGGAGCGCCTCTTGCGCGCCATATTCGGAGAAAAGGCGCGGGACGTGAAAGACACCTCGCTCACCATGCCCCACGGCAAGCGCGGGCGCGTGGTGAAGGTGCGCGTGTTCTCGCGCGATCAGGGGCACAAACTCCAGCCCGGCGTTATAAAAAGGATTCATGTGGAGATAGCCGAGTTCCGCAAAATTCAGCCGGGAGACAAGCTCGCCGGACGCCACGGAAACAAAGGGGTCATCTCTATCATTCTTCCTGAAGAGGAGATGCCTTTTATGGAAGACGGCACTCCCGTTGATATTATTCTGAACCCGCTGGGCGTCGCTTCCCGCATGAACATCGGGCAGATTTTGGAAACGCATCTTGGCTGGGCGGCCCATCGGCTCGGGTATCTCGCGCTGACTCCCGGGCTTTCGGGGGCAAACGAAGACGACATCAAAGCGGAGCTCAAAAAAGCGGGGCTCCCCGAAGACGGAAAGGCGGTGCTCTACGACGGGCGGGACGGCATGCCCCTTCCCCAGCGCGTTACCGTGGGGATGATTTATATGCTCAAGCTGATTCACATGGTGGAAGACAAAATCCACATGCGTTCCATCGGGCCTTACTCCCTCATTACCCAACAGCCCCTCGGGGGGAAGGCGCAGTTTGGGGGGCAGAGATTCGGGGAAATGGAGGTGTGGGCGCTGGAAGGATACGGAGCCGCGTACACGCTTCAGGAGATGCTTACCGTAAAATCAGACGATGTTCCGGGCAGGGCGAGCACGTACGAGTCAATCTTGCGCGGCCAGCCCATCCAAACGCCAAACCTTCCCGCCTCGTTTACCCTTCTGCTCAACGAATTGAGGTCGCTTGCGCTGAACGTCGAGGTGAAAGAAAAGCCGTCAAAAAATTAAAAAGCATCAACGCCAATGAGAGTCGCGGATTTAGAAGGACTGAGAATTAAACTTGCATCTCCCGAAGACGTGACCGCGTGGTCGCATGGGGAGGTAACAAAGCCAGAAACCATCAACTACCGCACGCAGAAGGCGGAAAAGGACGGGCTGTTTGACGAGCGCATTTTCGGTCCCGAAAAGGACTTTGAGTGCTACTGCGGAAAGTACCGGAAGATCCGCTACAAAGGAGTGGTATGCGACCGGTGCGGAGTTGAGGTGACGAAATCATCGGTGCGCAGGGAACGCATGGGGCACATCAAGCTTGCGACGCCCTGCTCCCATATCTGGTATTTGCGCGGAGTTCCGTCGCGCATGGGACTGGTGCTCGACATTGGGGCGCAGAGCATGGAGCGCGTCATCTATTTTGCCGCGTATATTGTTACCAGCGTTGACGAGGAGGCGAAAAAACGCGCGCTGGAAGACGTGGAGGAGGAGTTCAAGAGGAAGGGCAGGGGGATTGAGGAGGATGCGAAAATGGAGCTGAAGGCGTCCCGCGACAAAACGCGCGAAGAACTCTCGGGTATCAAGCCGCTCAAGGTCCTTTCGGAGGTGGACTATCAAAATCTTTCTTTGAAGTTTGGGCACGTATTCGAGGCGGGAACGGGGTCTGAAACCTTGCGCGCAATTTTTGAGCGCGTTGATTTGAAGGCAATCGCGAAATCCCTGCGGGAGGACTTTGACAAAGCGAGCCCGTTGAACAAGCGCAAGATCGGCGTGCGCCTCCACATGATTCAGGGGATGATGAGCGCGAAGATACGCCCCGAGTGGATGTTCCTGACCGTTTTGCCGGTGCTTCCTCCCGACCTTCGCCCCATGGTTCAGCTCGACGGAGGGCGGTATGCCTCTTCCGACCTGAACGATCTCTACCGCAGAGTTATCAATAGGAACAACCGCCTTCAATATCTTCTTGAAATCGGCGCGCCCGATGTCATCGTGCGCAATGAAAAACGCATGTTGCAGGAGGCCGTAGACGCACTCATTGACAACGGCATGAGAAAAGGGACGATCACCCAGGCGACGACCGGCGGGAAGCGTCTTTTGAAATCCCTCGCCGACATGCTCAAGGGCAAGCAGGGAAGGTTCCGCCAGAACCTTCTTGGAAAGCGCGTGGACTACTCGGGGCGGTCGGTCATTGTGGTCGGCCCGAATCTGAAACTCAGCCAGTGCGGGCTTCCAAAGCGCATGGCGCTGGAGTTGTTCAAGCCGTTTGTCATTCAAAAAATCCTTGAGCGGGAACTCGCCTATAACGTGAGAGGCGCCTCGCGGCTTGTTGATCAGGAGACGGACGAGGTGTGGGGCATTTTGGAGGAGATCGTGGCGGGCAAACTCGTTCTGCTCAACCGCGCCCCGACCCTGCACCGCCTTGGCATCCAGGCGTTCTATCCTCTGCTCATAGAAGGAGAGGCGATCCGCCTGCATCCTTTGGTGTGCCGCGCCTATAACGCGGATTTTGACGGCGACCAGATGGCCGTGCACGTTCCCCTGGGAGACGAGGCGCAGAGGGAGGCGAGGGAGCTTATGCTTTCCACTGCCAACATGCTCAAGCCCGCAACCGGCCTTCCCGTGGTTTCTCCCGACAAAGACGTGGTTATCGGGTGCTACTATCTTACGACGTTTGAGATAAAGCGCGAGGCGGCGGGAGCCCGTCCGAAAATATTCAGCTCGTCGGACGAGGTGATGCTCGCGCTGGAAAAAGGATCCATCGGGATCAAGGAAGAGGTTACGGTTCTTCTCGACGGACAGCGCGTTGAAACGAGCGCGGGACGCCTCATTTTCAACCAAGCCCTTCCCGGGGATTACAAGTTTGTGAACGAGCAGATCAACGCAAAAAAACTCGAGCGCGTCATGGCGGATATCATCCGCACGTATCCAAGCGAGAACGCGCGGGAGATTCTTGACGGAGTGAAAAAAATGGGATTTGAGTACGCGACAAAATCGGGCGTTACGTGGGGCATGGACGACCTGCAAGTTCCCCAGGAAAAGCACGCCCTGCTGGAAAACGCGGAAAAAGAAATTACGGTGATTGACCAGTATTGGAGGCAGGGGCTTTTGTCCAAAGAGGAGCGCGTCGGCAAAGTGATAGAAATATGGATGCGGGTGAAAACCGCCATTGAGAAACTTGTGCCCAAAACGCTGCCCGTGGGAGGGTCCGTCTTCATGATGATTGACTCGGGTTCAAGAGGATCGTGGAATCAGGCGGTTCAGATGGCCGGCATGAAGGGGCTGGTGCAGAACCCCGCGGGGCGCATCATTGAACTGCCCGTGAAAAGCTCGTACAAAGAAGGGTTTGGCGTTCTTGAGTACTTTATTTCCACGCACGGGGCAAGGAAAGGAACGGCGGACACCGCCCTGCGCACCTCTACGGCGGGATACCTGACGCGCCGCCTCATTGATGTCTCCCATGACATTATTGTCGTGGAGAAGGACTGCAGAGATGAAAAAGGAATCGTGCTGTCCAAAAAAGACGCTGTTGACCTTGGGCAGAACCTTGCGCTGAAAATCGTGGGAAGAGTTGCCGCCGACTCCGTTGGGCCGTATGTGAAAAAGGGCGCGGTGATTGATCTGGACGCCGCTCTCAAGATAGGAGAGGACGGTGGTATAGACCAGATTCGCATATTCTCTCCCCTGACCTGCAGGACAAAACGCGGAATGTGCCAAAAGTGCTACGGATGGGACATGGGGCGGAACGCGATGGTTGCAATGGGTTCGGCCGTCGGGATTGTTGCGGCCCAGTCAATCGG
>CAZYKY010000016.1:2359-7657 GCA_964648405.1 uncultured Candidatus Saccharibacteria bacterium | reverse complement strand
TCGCCGGTTCGAATCCGGTCAGCTGCGCAAAAAAAGAAACACGCTCATTGAGACGCGTTTCTTTTTTTGTACCGGATTCGAACCGAAAGAGGGGTCGGGAGGAAAATTTCCTCCCGTGAAGGAAAACAGCCCCGAGCATGTCGAGGGGCGTTAGAAACCGTGGGTTTCTAAAGAGCGAAGCGACCGGTTCGAATCCGGTCAGCTGCGCAACATAGAGGCGCATCCGGTTATGTTGCTCGTGCGAACATTGACAAAGATGCTTGTCATCATATATACTAAAGGTGTGCTTGCGGGGCGTCAGCCCTATTCGGCTAATACATAAGCTGAAGGCAGGCATAACAAAAATACCGCCCCTACGCGGTGTTTTTGTTATCTTTAATCTTCTTTCGGATTTCCCTTCATGGTAGCAATAAATTTTCTGTCCCTATATTTATTGGTTACCCAAGCTGGCACTATACTCCAAAAATGCAGTCCTCCATTGTCCCCAATTTTTCTTATGATTACCTTTATTTTATAGCCATCAACTATGGCAATAATGCCCCAGTATCTTACAACCTTGCTTTTCTTTACACTTCTTTTAAAACTTTTAACATTAAATTCATGAATAGTTTCTTCAAACTCTTGATAGGTGCTAGACGTTTCAATTAATTTTTTTGCTTTTGCAAGAAGTTTGAACCTCATTATTTGTGATGATCTTTCTCGCTCCGTGCGAGCGCTTTTGAAAATGATGTGATTAAAAGCATCCGATGCGAAGAAGACATAATTATGAAGAGCAGGACAAAATATCTTGCCAATAGAGGCATAATACTTCTGTGCATCTGCCCTAAGTTTTTCGTAATTAGACAAATCTTCCATAGATCATAGATATAGTGTATTCAATATTCTAACCTAGGTCAAAGCCCCTTTTTTACCATTGATTGACGGATGGGAATAGGGTATAATGTCTCCATTACAGCATGAGAGACATTGCCGGCATAAAAACCGAGGCAATTCGGGCGTTCGCCGATGTGAAAACCGTCCAGGAATTGGAGGCGGTTTTTCGTTCGTACCTCGGAAGGAAGGGGGCGCTCAATGAAATTCTCCGAGAACTTTCCACCCTGCCGAAAGAAGAAAAAATAACGCGCGGAAAAGAAGCGAACGATCTCAAGAAAGAACTGGAGGCGCTCTACGCCTCCCGTCTTGAGGGAGTACGGGCAAAAGACGCGCTGGAGAGCGTGGCGACCGACGTTCTTGACGTTACGGCTCCCGGAACCGCCGCCAGAAGGGGACACCTCCACCCCCTCTCTCTGATGCGCCGCGAGATCGTGCGCATCTTCACCGCGCTCGGATTTGAGATTGTGCAGGGGCCGGAGCTCGAGGACGAGTGGCACAATTTTGACGCGCTGAACGTCCCACCCGACCACCCCGCCAGGGATATGCAAGATACCTTTTATATCCGCCAAGATGCCCATCCCGCCTCCCCGAAAGAGCGCCTCCTCCTGCGCACGCAAACGTCAAACATGCAGGTGCGTTACATGGAGGCGCACACCCCGCCCGTCCGCATCGTGGTGCATGGAAGAATATTCCGCAACGAGGCGACGGATGCCCGCCACGAGTTTATGTTTTCCCAGCTGGAGGGGCTTGTGGTGGAGGAGGGGATATCGGCCGCAAACTTCAAGGCGATCATTCAGGCGTTCTACCGCGAATTTTTCCAGAAAGAGGTGGCGATACGCTTGCGCCCGAGCTTTTTCCCTTTCGTGGAGCCGGGATTTGAAATTGATATGAGCTGTCTCCTGTGCGGAGGAAGGGGGTGCGCGGCCTGCGGAAGGGTCGGATGGATGGAGATGATGGGGGCGGGTATGGTTCACCCAAATGTCTATCGCGCGGCAGGATACAATCCCAAAGGGCTCCGGGGGTTCGCATTTGGGATGGGACTGGAGCGTTTGGCGATGATGAAATATCATATTCCGGACATCCGGCTGTTTTACAAGAGCGACTTGCGATTTCTTCGTCAATTTTGAATTATGCTGTTTTCGTACCGCTGGCTCCAAGAATACGTCGCAAAACCCCTGCCTGCTCTTGAAGAGCTCGCCGGACTTTTGAATATGCACGCATTTGAGATTGAAGGGGTTGCAAAAAAGGGAGGTGACGCTCTTCTTGATGTCAAGGTGTTGCCCAACCGGCCCGACGCCATGTCGCATGTTGGCATGGCGCGGGAAATTGCGGCGATCATGCGCTCGTCCGTCAGGCATCCCAAAAAGAAACTGTGGGGTACGGGTTCCCGCGCGCTTCCCGCTCTGCGCGTCCGCGTGCGGCCCGCAGGCGTTGCAAAACGCTACTCCGCGCTCGTTCTCAAAGACATCGCCATCGGCCCCTCTCCCTTATGGATGCGAGAGCGCCTTGAGACGCTTGGGATCAACTCCATCAACAACGTGGTTGACGTTACCAACTACGTCATGGCGGAACTCGGACAGCCCCTGCACGCGTTTGATTTTGACCGCGTCAAGAACCATACAATGCTGGTGCGTCCATCCGCACAGGGAGAGCGCGTGATGACGCTTGACGAGCGGACGTTTGAACTGCCCGAGGATTCCATTGTCATTGAAGACGACGGGCGCCTCATCGACCTGGCGGGAATCAAGGGGGGAGCGTTGAGCGGCATCACTAATGGAACAAAAAATATCATTCTTGAGGCGGCGGTGTTTGACGGAACTCGGATTTACAAGACGAAGAAGGCCCTCCAGTACACAACCGCGGCCGCCGATCTCTTCTCTCACCACCTGAATCCCTGGGGAACCAAAGAGGCGCTTGAGCGGGCATACGCCTTGTTGGAAGAAAGCTCGGGAGGAGTCGTCGTTCAGTACGTTGACATCTACCCAAAACCGCGGCTACCGAAACGAATCACCTTCTCGTCCCGTCTGTTTTTTGATATGTTCTCCGTTCACATCCCCGTTTCCGTCGCGCAGACGATTCTCACGGCAATGGGGTTTGGGATAAAAACGCGCCGGGCAAAAGATAAGGAGACCGTGTTTACGGTAACGCCCCCCGCGTGGAGAAACGACTGCGAAACCGCCGAAGACGTTCTTGAAGAGGTCGGAAGGATATACGGGTACGAGCGCGTTCCCGCCCTCATGCCTTGCGTACCCCTCTCAATGCCCAAAGAAAACCTTCTCTTACGCGCGCAGGAGGCGGTTTCCGATGCACTGGTTTCGGAAGGATTTTCGGAGACGCTCACCTACTCGTTTGTGGGGAAAAAAGAATTTGAGACGTTTTCCTACGCACAAGAAACCCGGCGCTCGCTCGTTGAGATTCTCAACCCCTCAAACGAACAGTACACTCACCTTCGGTGCACCCTTCTTGAACGCCTCGCAAGCGCCGTTGAATTGAACCGCCCTCTCTTTGCCCAGCAACCTCTTGAATTATTTGAGATAGGGGATACATTTTATAAGGATCAAGATCCCAAAGAATATTCCATGGTTGCGGCGATGACATATGATCCGGCGCTCAAAAAAAATGCGGGGTTTTACCGGCTCAAAGGCGTGCTTGAGCGCCTCCTCTCCTCTCTTGGAATAGAATCACTGCGCTACGAAGCGCTCGGGGAAGCGGGACAAAAAGAGCATATCCGCGCCAAAGAGCTCTGGCATCCCGCAAAAACCGCGCTGGTGCGCTCCGGCACGACCCTTTTGGGGGTTGTGGGAGAGCTCCATCCCTCCGTGCGCGCGGCGCTCTCGCTTCCCTCGCCTCTGTACGCATTTGAATGCGACATGAACGCGCTGACGGGACTTGCCACGAGAGAACGCTCCTACCTTCCTCCCTTGCAGACCCCGGGCATAACGCTTGACATCGCTCTTGTCGTTCCGAACCGCACACCCGCCGACTCGGTGAAAAAAGAGGTTGAGCGTGCGGGAGGAGGAATCCTTGTGAAAACCGAGATATTCGATGTCTACGAGGGGAGGGAACTCCCGAAGGGGCACAAGAGCGTCGCCGTGCACATGTTTTTCCACGGAGGAAAGAGGACGCTCACTGCAGACGAGGCGAAAGAGGCCGCGCTCGCCGTTGAGCGGGCGGTGCGAGAGAAGGGGTGGACCGTGAGAACATAATTGAGCAATCAACACGCGAAAGTATGGCAAAAAAAGCGGCGAACGACGCAACGGAATACAGCGCAAAAGACATCTTTGTGCTTGAAGGGTTGGAACCCGTCAGAAAGAGGCCCGGCATGTACATTGGCAGCACAGGGCCCGACGGCCTCCACCATCTCGTCTGGGAGGTAGTGGACAACGCCATTGACGAGGCGATGGCCGGCTATGCAAAAACCATCACCGTCGCCCTCCTGCCCAATAATCGGGTGGTCGTGAAAGACGATGGGCGGGGCATTCCCGTTGACGTTCACCCGCAAACAAAAAAATCGTCGCTTGAAACCGTCCTGACCATTCTGCACGCCGGGGGAAAATTCGGAGGAAAGGCCTATCAGGTTTCCGGAGGGTTGCACGGAGTGGGGGTGTCGGTCGTGAACGCCCTCTCACTATACCTTCGCGCAGAAGTGCGGAGAGACGGGGGGGTGTTTCAGCAGGAGTATTCAAAAGGGAAGCCGAAAGGAGCCGTAAAAAAAATCGGCAAAAGCGATGAAACCGGCACAACCATTGAGTTTGAGCCCGATAGCGAGATATTCAAAGAGATCCAGTTCGACCCGAAACGCATCCTCGCCCGCCTGCGCCAGCAGACCTACCTTACCTCGAGCGTGCGCATCACATTTTTTGACGCACGGAATGAAAAAAGCGCCCCCTACTCTTTTTATTTCGAGGGAGGAATCGCTTCGTACGTAAAGTACCTCACCCGCGATATGGCTCCGCAACACGACACGGTCTTTTACGCAAAGGGAGAAAAAGACGAGGTGCTTGTTGAAACGGCCTTTCGGTATACCGAAGAATTTGAAACATACGAAGAGAGCTTTGCCAATAACATCCATACGCCCGAAGGAGGAACGCATGTTACGGGATTCAGGGCGGCAATTACGCGAGGGTTGAACGAATACGCCAAGAAAAACAACCTTCTGAAAAACGGGGATGACACGCTGACGGGCGAGGATGTAAGGGAGGGGCTTACCGTCGTCATTTCCGTTAAAATCCACGATCCCCAGTTTGAGGGGCAAACCAAGTCAAAGCTCGGAACCCAGGAGGCGAAAAACGCGGTGGAGTCCGTTGTGTCTGACGCCCTGAACGACTTCTTGGAGCGCAACCCCAGAGACGCACGATCAATCATTGAAAAGTGCCTCCTCTCGGCAAAAGCAAGAAAGGCGGCAAAGGCGGCCCGCCAAACCGT
>CAZYKY010000016.1:0-2259 GCA_964648405.1 uncultured Candidatus Saccharibacteria bacterium | reverse complement strand
TGTGGTAGGGTGTGGGCGTAAAGCCCGCGGGGGCTTTTTTAAAACCAGGCACATGAGCTCCATCGTTGAAACAATCCAAACATTCTTTAAAGAGGTTGCCCAGGAGGCAAGAAAAGTGAGTTGGCCCACGTGGCAGGAGACAAAACAAAGCACAATGCTCGTCATTGTGTTCTCCGCCTTGGTTGCGCTGATTCTCGGATTTTTTGATAGTATCTTTCGAGCCCTTCTTTCGAAATTTTTCATCTAACGCATGTCAAAACAGCAGGTAGGCCAAGACAGAAAGTGGTACGTGATTCACACGTACTCGGGATACGAAGACGCCGTTGCGAGAAACCTCACGCAGAGGATTGAGTCGTTGGGCATGGAAGAAAAAATCTTTCAGGTTCTGGTCCCCAAAGAAAAAAAGATAAAAATCAAAAACGGCAAGCGCAAAACCGTTGAAGAAAAAATATATCCGGGATACGTGCTTGTGGAGATGATCGTTACGGACGACTCCTGGTACGTGGTGCGCAACACGCCGAACGTAACGGGATTCATCGGATCCGGAACCACGCCCATTCCCATTTCAGAGCACGAGATCTCCTCGTTGCAGGCGCGAATGGAGACGGATAAACCCGCATATCACCTTGAGATTGCCGTGGGCGACTCCGTAAAGATCACCGACGGGCCGTTCAAGGATTTTGACGCAAAGGTTTCCGCCGTGGATGCGGTGAAGGGAAAAATCAAGGTACTGGTCAATATGTTCGGACGGGACACGCCCGTTGAGCTCGACCTTCTCCAGATAAAAAAGCTCTAAGCAACCTGTTCTATGGCAAAGAAAATAAAAAAACAGATTCGGCTCCACATTGAAGCGGGGAAAGCGACTCCCGCCCCTCCGGTTGGCCCCTCGCTCGCCCAGCACGGGGTGAACATCGGGGAGTTCTGCCAGAAATTCAACGAGGCGACCCGTCCCCTGCAGGGGACGAAACTGCCCGTGGATATCACGGTGTACGACGACCGGAGCTATGCCTTTGTCCTCCACCAGCCGGCCGCGTCTATCCTGATTAAAAAAGCGGCGGGGCTTGAAAAGGGGTCGGGAACTCCCAATAAAAGCAAAAAGGGGAGTATCACGCAGAGCCAGTTGGAAGAAATCGCAAAACAAAAACTTCCCGACCTGAATACCCAAGATCTGGAGGCCGCAAAACGCACCATTGCGGGAACCGCAAAAAGCTTGGGCATTGAGGTCAAGTAACCGTACGCTTAAAATCAGGTTATTCTACACGGTACTGTTCTTTGAGTTTCTCTATATTGCCCTCCAAAAGAAGTCTCGCCTCGGTTTGTTTTTCTTTTGAAATACCCTCGATAATATCTCGTTTGTGATATTTGCTTTTCTTCGGATTTGCAATTGGTTCCGATAAGGTTTCAAAAACAATCTGGCATAACCGTTCTCCGGGGAACAAACGAACCGCTTGAGAGTGTGTATTATTTCTAATGGGTAGGGTTAGCTGTCCTTCATATCCGGAATCAATAATACCCGTTAAATCCAACGAGAGTCCTTTTCGATTCGTGGAGGATCGTGGATACAAGACAGCCATGAGGTTGTTGGGGACTTTTATTGATTCTAAGGTAGAAACAAGAATGTGCTCCTGTGGCAGAAGATCAAAAAATTGTCCTTTTTCAAGTTCCACCACGTCAAAAAACTCATTGTTCGCTTTATTAAAATGAGTAATGTCTAAAGATTCTCTGCCTTGTTTTGTGATATGCCAAATTTTGGGAACAAGAAATGTAAACCCGAGCCGCAGATCAACGGCATGATCTTGAAGTTGAAAAGAATCCAGGTTTGGACTGAACGCGATCTCTCCTTTTCGCACGCATTCAATTATTTGTTTTTTGGTGAGTACTGCCATAATGTTACTACATAACTATGGGTATGCCTTTTATGGGTTCAAGAGGATTGTATTGCTTCGTCAGAGAATCCATGATTTCCTTTACTAATTTTACATCCTTCTTTTCAGCTCTCGCAAACGAATTTTTTGGCACTCCCAAAAGAATTTTTTTATGTGTGTTTTTTCTTTTCAGTAATTCTTTGGCGACAGAAAGCTGATTGTCATAAATGTGAGCGTTAGAGATGGAATGTGAATAGACGCCCGCTCGCACCCTAAGACGCTCGGCTAGTATGCACTGGAGAAGAGCGAACCCCGCCACATCGGCCGGGAATCCAAGAATCATATCATTCGATCGAACCATGTTGTGCAGGTGTAGTCTGCCTCCAATAATAGT
>CAZYKY010000015.1:0-7662 GCA_964648405.1 uncultured Candidatus Saccharibacteria bacterium | reverse complement strand
CCCCTACAGCGCCGGCAGGGGCGGGCGTTCTTCGCATTATCCCTCTGGGAGGGCTGGGCGAGGTGGGGCGCAACATGATGGTTCTGGAATACGAACGCCAGATCCTCATCATGGACATGGGGTTTCGCATGCCCGAAGAGGATATGCCGGGCATCGACTACATCATCCCCAACATTGAGTACTTCAAGGGACGAGAAAAAGACATCCTCGGCGTGTTCATCACGCACGCCCATTACGACCACATCGGGGCCATGCCCTTCATTCTCCCCCGCATCGGAAACCCCACCGTATACACGGGAGAGATAAGCAGGGCGATCATCCAGAAGCGCGAGGAGGATTTCCCCAATCAGGCAAAGTCAAATATCGTTATACTGCAAGACAAAAAGCCGGTGCGCGTGGGCCCGTTTCTCGTGGAGCCGTTTCGCCAGACCCACAGCATTACCAACAACTTTGGGTTTTTCATCAAGACGCCCGCGGGAAACATCGTGAACACCTCGGACTTCAAGTTTGACGCCAATCCGGTCAACGAGCCACCCTCGGATTTTGAGAATATCCGCCGCATCGGAAACGAGGGAGTAACCCTCCTGATGTGCGACTCCACCAACGCCGAACAGCAGGGACACTCTTTGTCCGAAGTGGTCATCATGGAAAATCTTGAGGAGATATTCAAACGCTCCAAAGGGCGCATCATTGCGGCAACATTCGCCTCTCTGCTCAATCGCGTTCAGCAGATCATCACGCTTTCCGAAAAATACGGACGGAAGGTTTCACTCGAGGGGTATTCCATGAAGTCCAACGTGGAGATTCTGCGTAGCATGGGACAACTCAAAGCGGAAAAGCACACGATTCTTAAAACGAAAGAACTGCTTTCGTACCCCGAAGAGCAGATGACCGTCCTCTGTACGGGGGCACAGGGAGAAGAAAACGCCGTCCTGATGCGCATGGTGAACGGCGAGCATCCCAGCCTCAAAATTCACAAGGGAGACGCCGTGGTTTTTTCCTCTTCCGTGATTCCCGGAAACGAGCGTACGGTGCAATTCGTCAAAGACCATCTCTACCGCCAAGGGGCGGAGGTGTACCACTACAAAATGATGGACATCCACGCCTCGGGGCACGGAAATCACGACGAGCTTCTGCGCATGACCGAGCTTATACGCCCGCAATTTTTCATGCCTCTTCACGGGCAGTATTCTATGATGATCGCGAACGCGAAGATAGCAAAAGAGGCGGGCGTAGTGGAGAAAAATATCCAGATTGTGGAAAACGGACAAGTCGCCGCGCTCACCCCCGACTCCTTCACTCTGACGAAAGAAACGGTCCCCTCAAACTATGTCATGGTTGACGGGCTCGGCATAGGAGATGTTGGCGAGATTGTCTTGCGCGACCGCCAAAACCTCTCAAAGGACGGAATGTTCGTCATTATCGCCATTGTGGACAAGCAGACGGGCAGGGTAAAGGGATCTCCCGACATCATCTCCCGCGGATTCATATACCTGCGGGAGTCCAAAGATCTCCTCCGCCTCGTGCGCAGAAAAAGCATTGAGATCGTGGAGAAGTCCGCCGGGTCGGAAGGGGCGGTAAATTGGGCATATGTGAAAGAAAACATCAGGAACAAGATAGGCGACTTCCTCTTTGCCAAGACCGAGCGGCGCCCCATGGTCATCCCCGTCGTCATTGAGGTATAATAGGTTTATGCGAATTTTCAGCGGAATTCAGCCAACGGGGCAGATGCACATCGGCAACTATCTGGGCGCCGTGCGCAATTGGGTCGCCCTGCAGCGAGAGCATGAATGCTTGTTTTGCGTGGTTGACCTGCACGCCCTCACCGTTCCCCAAGACCCAAAGCAATTCCCCGCGGCAACGCTCGACAAGGTGATTGAGCTTATCGCGCTCGGCATAGATCCCGAGCGCTCAACGATCTTCGTGCAGTCGCATGTCAGGGAGCATACCGAGCTCGCGTGGATCCTCAACACCATGACGCCGCTCTCCGAACTCATGAGAATGACCCAGTTTAAAGACAAGGCGAAAAAACACAAAGACAATATCAACGCCGGCCTCCTCACCTACCCCGTCCTTATGGCGGGAGACATTCTGCTCTACCGCACAGACGCCGTTCCCGTCGGAGAAGATCAGACCCAGCACTTGGAGTTTGCCTCCATGGTTGCAGAAAAGTTTAATGCCCGCTATGGAACTTATTTTAAGAAGCCGCGTGCGATTATCCCTCCCATGGGGGCGCGGGTGATGTCGTTGCAGGATCCCGTGAAAAAAATGTCAAAGTCAGACCCGTTTGAAACGCAGATCACTATGTTTGAGGAGCCCGAGTCCATTATAAAAAAAATCAGGCGCGCCGTAACGGACACGGGCAAAGAGGTGCGCTTCGACCCGAAGCGAAAACCCGGAATATCAAACTCGATGTCCCTCTACGCCCTCTTGTCGGAGTGTTCCGTCGGCGAAGTGGAAAAGAGATTTGAAAAGCAGGGGTATTCGGCGTTCAAAAAAGCGGTGGGAGAATTCCTCGCCTCGCGGCTGGAGCCATTCCGCAAGAAAAAGAAAGAGCTTGACCGGCGGCGGCTGTACGTGGAAGAAATTATACGCAAGGGAGCCCAGCGCTCGCGCGTGACCGCCCAGGATACCATGAGGGAGGTAAAAGAGCGCGTCGGTATGCTGGAACAGCGTTGACGGGCGGGGCGCACTATGATACAGATACACCCATAGCATGAGGAACTACGAGCTGACGATCTTCTTTGATTCTTCCGTTGGAACCCAGGAATCCCACGACGCGCTGGGCAGGTTGTGTTCGTTTGTCCAAGAAAACGGAGGATTGGTAGAATCCCAGAACGTAAAGCCCGGCATTGCGGTGCATGGAAGGAAGGGGCGCGATGCGATATGTTTTATGGCGTCCGTGAGATGCGCCATTGAGCAGGAAAAACTCCCCGGCATAAGGGCCTATCTCGCCAAGACCCGGGGCGTTGTGCAAAGCGTACTCTTGCAGGCAAAGGCAAAGCAAAGGTTCGTCCCCGCAATTCCCCGAAGAATCATGCCGAGCAGGATTGAAAGCGACGAACAGAAGAAGGGGGCAATAGACATCGCAAACGTTGACAAGGAAATTGAAGAGATTATACGCGCATGAACGTCAATAAGGTCATACTTGTCGGCCGCGTAACCGACGCTCCGGAAACGCGCACCACTCCCGGAGGGCAGATGGTCTGCAACCTGCGCCTCGCGACAAACAGGGTATGGAAGGACGCATCGGGACAGCGTCAAGAAAAAACCGAGTTTCATACGGTGATTCTTTGGCGGCGCCTTGCGGAAATCGCCTCCCAATACCTCCAAAAAGGGGCGCTCGCCTACATTGAGGGACGCCTGGAAACACGTTCGTGGCAAGACCAGACGGGCGTAAAAAAATACCGCACCGAGATTATCGGAGAAAACCTCCAGCTTGGTCCAAAGCCGGGCGGGGCGCAAGCGCCCTCAAAGCCGCAGGCCCAGCAGCCGGTGAAAGAAGAGGAGATTCCCATCATTGAAGAAGACGGAGAAATTGACGTAAAGGACATCCCCTTTTAACTTTTAACGTTCTAGTATGGAGTGCTATTTCTGCAAAAAAAACATTCAGGAGGTCGATTTTAAAGACCTCCCTACGCTTCGCAATTATGTTTCGGGGGCGGGAAAAATCCGCCACCGCGACAAGACGGGCCTGTGCGCGACTCACCAGCGCCACATTGCCAGAAGCATCAAACGGGCGCGCCACGTTGGGCTTCTCTCCCACGTTTCAAAATCATAAGAAGGTCGGCGTAGATTTCTTGCGCCGTATCCTGATGCTCTTTAAGGAAGGCCCGAGAGGCATCCATGCCCTGCCCGAGTTTTGTGTCTTTGTATTGGATCCAGCTTCCGGCGCGCGTGAGCGCCCCTTCCCGAAGGCCGGCGTTGAGCAAGTCCGTTTCGTACGAAATCCCTTCGTTATAAAAAATGTCAAATTCGCAGGTCTGAAAAGGAGCCGCGACTTTGTTTTTCACCACCTTTGCCCTCATGCGAGAACCCGTGATCTCCTCCCCCTGTTTGATCTGCGCGACCCTGCGAAGCTCCAAACGCACCGACGAGTAAAACTTGAGCGCAAGTCCTCCCGGGGTCGTTTCCGGGTTGCCAAATAAAATCCCTATCTTCATCCTGATCTGATTGAGAAAAATGACGCAGGTCTTCGTCTTGGACACAACGCTTGAAAGCTTGCGCAGAGCGGAAGACATCAGCCGCGCCTGCAGCCCTATCTGAAACTCTCCCATCTCTCCCGCAATCTCCGTGCGCGGGGTCAGGGCGGCAACCGAGTCAATCACTACAATGTCCACCTCTCCCGACCGCACGAGCGTTTCCAATATCTGCAGCGCCTGCTCTCCCGAATCCGGCTGGGCAATCAGCAATTCCTCCACTTTTACGCCGATCCGCCTTGCATACTCCGGATCAAGCGCGTGCTCGGCATCTATGAACGCTCCAACCCCGCCCTGTTTTTGCGCCTGCGCGACCGCGTGCAGAGCGAGCGTCGTCTTTCCCGAGGACTCCGGGCCGTAGATTTCTATGACCCTCCCTCGCGGCAGACCCCCCACTCCAAGCGCAAGATCAATGGACACCGACCCGGTGGGAATGATGTCAATCTTCATGGGAGTCGCGTCGCTCAGGCGCATGATCGCCCCCTCTCCGAACTTTTCCTTAATCTCCTCCAGCGCCTCTTTGAGATCGCCGCTTATGGTTTTCTCCGGTTGTTTTTTCTTTGCCATACCCAAGGAATTTTTATTATATCCTAGGCGCCGTCCACTCTCCCGCCCCTTCCCCGCCCTCTTCTCTACGCAGACCCTCCTGCGTTTCGCCAGCTACGAACACCTCGCGGGGCTTCGCTCCGTCCCCGCGACCAACCACTCCTTTCGCCTCCAGCATATCCAGCAGGCGCGCCGCCCTCGCATATCCGAGCTTGAGGCGCCTTTGCAGAAGCGATGCGGAAGCCCTTCTTGATTCAATGACCACCCTCCTCGCCTCTTCGTACATGGGATCTCCGCTTCCGTCGTCCATTTCCATGTCATGCAGTCCATCCTCCACGCTCTGGGAAAGCCCATCGTCAAATTCTTCTCTTGCGAGATGCTCGTTTGATTCCGCGATCCATGTAACCGCCCTCTTCACATCTTTGTCCGACACGTACGCGCCCTGAATGCGTTTTGGCTTTGAATACTCGGAAGAAATGAATAACATATCTCCCTGGCCGAGAAGTTTCTCGGCGCCCGCAGAATCCAGGATGGTGCGAGAATCAATCTGCGAGGCGACTTGAAACGCCACCCTCGCGGTGATGTTCGCTTTGATGAGTCCGGTGATGACCTCCACCGATGGCCGTTGCGTCGCCAACACCAGATGAATTCCGATTGCCCGCGCCATCTGGGCAAGACGCACAACCATTCCTTCAATCTCCTTCCCGCGGGATGCCATAAGATCGGCAAGCTCGTCAATCACAACAACAATGTAGGGCATCGGTTCTATGTCTTCCGTCCCCTTCCCGGCTTTGAGGCGCTCGGCAATCATTGCGTGGTAACTCCCAATGTCCCTGAAACGGGCCTCCGAAAGCACCTGAAATCTGCGCTCCATCTCTTTGATGAGCCACTTTAAGGCGTTGATTGTTTTTTGCGTGTCAAGAATCACGGGAGTGAGCAGGTGGGGCAGGTCGTTGTACACGGGAAACTCCACGCGCTTCGGGTCAACGAGAATCAGGCGGAGGGTGTAGGGAGAGTTGCGGTACATCAAGCTTAAAATAATGTTGTTGAGGCCGATGGTTTTTCCCGATCCGGTCGCTCCGGCGACCAGCATGTGGGGCATTTTTGCGAGATCGGCGTAAACCGGACTTCCCGATACATCCCTCCCAAGCGCGAGAAACAGCTGGGAACGATGGTCCCTAAACTGCTCTCCTTCCATGAGTCCGCGCAGACGCACCGTCGCTCTGTTTTTATTGGGTATCTCAATGCCAACCAGGGATTTTCCGGGAATGGGCGCCTCAATGCGAATGGGATGGGCGGCGAGGGCGAGCGATAGATCCGCCTGCAGGGCGGTAATGCGGGAGAGCTTGACCCCTTCCGCGGGCTTGATGGCATACTGGGCGACCGCCGGGCCCACGTTGACCTCGGCAAGCTCCACGGGAATATCAAAGTTTTGCAGGGTCTTTTTAATGACAGCGGCATATGCCTTTACATCGCCCGCGTTGGGAGATCCTTTTTCCTCCTCAAGAAGATCCATCGGAGGAAAGGCATAATCCCCCGAAAGCGCGAACACCGACTCCTGCTTTTTCTTCGCCTCGGATTTTTCTTTTGCCCCTTCGTCTCCCGCAACGGGCTGTTTTGTTTTAGATTCCTGTTCTATGGTCTTAATGTCAAATCTTGGCTCAAAAATCTTTTTGATGCCCTTCCCCGCAATGTCTGCAAAATCGGACCCTTCGGGCCGTTCATGGTCAACAAACAGCCACGCAACGACAAGGCATCCCCCCACAACGGCTGCAAGAATGAGCGCGCTCACCCATATTTCAAACGCCTTCACCAAAAGCGTCCCCACGCCAAGCCCGATCCATCCCCCAAGGTCAAGCATCGAGAGACGGCTGGCGGAAGCGACGATTCCAAATATCCCGCTTATTGCCACCGTTAAAACGACCAGTATGCTCATCACTGCGGAAAGGCGGCACTGCCTCCCTCCCAACAACACTCCCCCTCCCAGGAGAAGCAGGAGGGGCATAAAGAAAGCGACCCTCCCAACGGCAAGTTGAGAAATGCGCAAAAGTCCCACGCCAACGATTCCGGCGTTGCCAAAAAACGAGAAGACGAAAATGACTCCCAGGGTGAACATCGCGAT
The DNA here is from genome assembly GCA_964648405.1 of uncultured Candidatus Saccharibacteria bacterium. Lineage (GTDB taxonomy): Bacteria > Patescibacteriota > Minisyncoccia > Minisyncoccales > UBA10102 > CAZYKY01. Next base: position 795 of record CAZYKY010000015.1, on the reverse strand, counting down.
TGCCCACAAAATCCGCGGGGCGGATTCGGGAACCGCAAAGCGGGGATTCCCCATAAATCCCGCCGATTTCGCGTCTGCGTGTTGTTTTCGTTCCTTCGCCACGATGGCTCAAGTATACCAAGAACGCGACAAAGCTCAAGTTGTTTATTTATACTCTCGGCCGATCGGGACGAGTTTTCCGAGAATGACGTTTTCTTTGAGACCCCGCAGTTTGTCCTCTTTCCCTTCAAGAGAGGCGTTGATAAGCACTTTGGACGTCTCCTGAAACGAGGCGGCAGACAGGAAACTCTCGGTGGTCAGGGCAACTTTGGAAATGCCCAGAAGCATCTGCGCGGCGGTTGCGGGTTTTTTGCCCAATTTCCTCAATCGGGCGTTCTCTTCCAAAAATGTTGACTTCTCCGCCACCGACCCCTCGGCAAACGGCGAGTCGCCGCGCTCCTTGATGCGCACCCTTGAAAACATCTGGCGGCAGATGACCTCAATATGCTTGTCGTGAATACTCGCCCCCTGGGAGGTATAGATGTGCTGGACCTCTTTTACCACATAACTCTGGGTTGCCTCTTTTCCCTTGTGCTTGAATAATTCTTTGAGCTCCAGAGACCCCTCGCACAACTGCTGACCCTTCTCCACCATGCTTCCAACCTGCACCCAAACGGCCCTCTTTTGGGGAAGCTGATACTCAACCACCTCGGGCCCTTTTGAGTCCTTGTGGTCGTCCGCTTTGGATTCTGCGCCCTTTTTAACCGGCGATTTCTTGGCGCGTTTCGGCTTTTTTGCGGACTCGTCGGGAAGTTC